>JABMPV010000326.1 GCA_013202595.1 bacterium | reverse complement strand
GTCACCACAACCAGGGTGGTGTCTGCCGCCTCGGCAATCTCGACCTCGTCCTGGCCGACGCCGACGGTCTCGACGAGCAGATGCGGGAAGCCCATCGCCTCCATGATGCGCAGCGCCTTGGGAGCCGCAGCCGAGAGGCCGCCGAGGTGCCCGCGCGACGCCATGGAGCGGATGTAGACGCCACCGTCCGCTGCATGGTCCTGCATGCGGACCCTGTCACCGAGCACCGCTCCTCCGCTGAACGGACTGGTCGGGTCGACGGCGAGGACGGCGACCTGGCCGCCCTGCGATCGCAGAGCGGTGATCAGCCGGTCGGTCAGGGTGCTCTTACCGGCCCCCGGGGCGCCTGTGATCCCGATCCGATAGGAATCGGCCGCGCCGCCGTGAGCGAGGCGCATCACCTCCGCAGCGCCCGGACGGCCCTCCTCGGCGATCGTTATCAGTCGGGCGAGCGCCCGCCTGTCCCCGCCGATGGCAGCGGCGATGAGATCTGAGGGGGCGGATGGCAGAGGCACCGGACGGAGGATACCGGTGGCTACATTCGGACCTGTGAACCACAGGTTCGATCCGTCCGTCCTCACCAACGACCCCGGGCCGAGAGCGATGCTCCTCGACATCCTCGATGCTGCGATCGCCGCAGCCGATCCGTACGCAGCCGTAGCCCGCTCATTGCGACAGACACCCGCCGGCCTGGACATCGGAGGGCACGGATTCGACGTCCCCTCGGGCAGAGTGATCGTCCTCGCTCTCGGGAAGGCGGCCGAGGCTATGGCGACCGCCGCGGTGGCAGCCCTCGAGGGCATCCCGATCACCGGCGTCGTCGCCGCCCCATCTCTGGTCCAGGTCGCTCCCCTCTCCGGGGTCATCGGCAGCCACCCCGTACCCGACGGGCGAAGCCTCGAAGCCGGCAGGGCACTACTCGACGCTGCAGCGCAGGCAGGCCCTGACGACCTCGTCCTGTGTCTGATATCGGGGGGTGGCTCCGCCCTCGCCGAGGTGCCCGCCCCCGGGGTCGACATCGGCGACATCGCATCCACGACGAATGCACTGCTCAGGGCGGGCGCGCCGATCGAGGAACTCAACACGGTTCGCCGCAGCCTGTCGGTGCTCAAGGACGGCGGACTGGCAAGAGCCGCCGGCGAGGCACGGGTAGCTGCGCTCATCGTCTCCGACGTGGTCGGAAGCCCGCTGCACGTGATCGCCGGCGGACCGACCGCATCCGGTCCGACCTCGTGTGCCGACGCCGCCGCCGTGCTCGAACACCGCAATGTGATCGTCCGACCATCGGTGGCGCGACACTTCAAGAGAGGGCGCGACGCCTCGCACCCTGAGCGAACCGGCGACATCGCCGTCATCGTGGCCGACGGCCCATCGGCGGCACATGCCGCCGCCCGTCGGGCGGCCGACCTCGGCCTCGGCGTGACCGTGCTCGACGACCCCGTCGAAGGTGAGGCACGGGAGGTGGGCCGACTGCTGGTCGGGATGGCCACCGATCAGCCGTCGATGCTGATCGGCTCGGGCGAGACCACCGTCACCGTCGGCGGCGACGGCGTGGGAGGACGCAATCAGGAGGTCGCCATCTCAGCAGCGATCGAAGTCGACGGGGTCGATGATCTCGTCGTGTGCTCCCTCGGCACCGACGGCATCGATGGCCCCACAGACGCCGCGGGCGCAATCGCCGACGGCGGAACGATCGGCCGGGGCCGGGAGGCCGGTCTCGAGGCGGCTGCCGCCCTGGCCCGCAACGACGCACTCCCCTACCTCGAGGCGACCGGCGATCTGCTCCGCTGCGGCCCAACGGGCACCAACGTCGGCGATCTCTTCTTCGTCTGGCGAACGGCGTAGACCGACGCCCCGGTCAGTCCGTCGACGAGACGCTCTCACGGGAGCGCTCGGTCCTCAGGAAGAGGAAGAACCCAAATGTGGCGACCGCTGACAGCAGATGCCATATGGCGTGTGCCTGGATGATCGAGTCGGGATTGCACCCCGCGTCGTCGCCCGTCCCTGTCAGCCAGATCGCATAGGCGAGCAGGAACGAGCCCATCCCCACCCAGAACCACGGCGTGTACCTGCGCCGCCCCGGTGACTTCGTATGCACCAACAGGGCCGGCACCCAGAACAGAACGACCCACCAGTACTCGCCGGGGGCATCGATCATCTCCGCAGGAGTGATCCCGAACGCCACTGCGACCACGAATCCCACAAGACCGGAGACAGGTCTCGCCCAGGGCGCATCGAAGCGATACAGAAACTCCGAGATGATCCAGAGGCCTATGGACAGGCCGAAGAGGTCGAGACCGATGCCGAGATCCGAACCGAATACCCAGTACCCGACGGCGTAGGCGCCGAGCAGCGACCCGTACGCCGTGAACAGCGCCCGCTGCGACCACCCGCCGCGCAGCGAGAGGTTGAACAGCCAAGGGATCAGGATGTAGGCCACCATGCTGACGTTGTCGATCCACGCTCCGAAGAACGTGTGGCTTCCGTGCATCACCATCGAACCCGGCCCGAGGAAGACCGCGGCGGCCGCGTAGAGCAATGCGAGCCGCGTGTGGCCGATGAACCGATTGACCTGCGGAGCGCCGGACCGGGCGTCACGGCGGAGCACGAACAGCATCGCCAACCCGGCGACCACGAACCCGAGATTCCCCAGAGTGTTGACCGGTTCGCGCAGCAGACCGCCACGCACCCGCTCACACCACCGCGACACCTCGCCGATCG
>JABMPV010000325.1 GCA_013202595.1 bacterium | reverse complement strand
GCTCGGAGCAGCGATGCCTCCAGTATGGAAAGGATCCCGGTGGCGGGGACGACGACGACCGCCACGCCGATCAGGACCGCTATCGGGGCCTTTTCCGATCTGACAGGGGTGGCATCACTCAGACGACTCACCAGCAGGAAGTCGCTCTGATCGCCCCATCTGCTGCGGAATCCCGGCGCCGCTACCAGAAGCAACGTGTCGCCGACCCTGAGCCTGATCTCTCCCAGTTTCTCCTCGACCCGCTGGTCGGCGCGGTGGACCGCAACGACCGCCGCCTGGTAGCGCGACCGGAATCCGATCTCCTTGAGAGAGGTGCCGACCAGTGGCGACGCCGCCCCGATGACGGCCTCGAAGAAGCCCAGACGCACCGTGTCGAATCCATCCAGGTGATCGTCGGACTCGGCGGTCAACCCTCGCATCGCGTGCAGATCGACCACGTCGGTGGCCTTGCCGACGAACCTGAGCCGATCACCACCCATAAGCACTTCGCCGGGAGCCACCGGCGCAATCACCTGGTCTCCGCGGTTGATCTGCACCAGAAACACTCCCGACAGGTGACGCAATCCCCCGACTTCCACCGTCACCCCGTCGAGTGGGCCACCGTCGTTCACCGTCATGTCGACGACGAACTCACGGACCGCCTCATCGACATCACGCCGGGCCGGACGTCGCAGGGGGACGGCGATGGGAGCCAGTGCAACCAGGATCGCCAATCCGACGATGGCGATCGGGAGTCCGACCTTGGCCATCTCGAAGAACCCCATCGGCTCGAGATCGGACGCCTCCATGAGCCCCGAGACGATGATGTTGGTCGAGGTCCCGATGACCGTCACCATCCCACCCAGGATCGCGGCGAATGAGATCGGCATCAGGAACCGGGAGACGGAGCGCTCTGTGTCCTGTGACCAGCGCGACACGGCAGGGACCAGCATGGCGACGATCGGCGTGTTGTTGAGGAACGCCGACGCGGCGGCAGTGGGACCGGTGAGCAGCATGAGGGCCTTCCGATCGCTGCCACCCCGACCAAGCCCCTTGTTGATGAGTGGTGGGAGCACCCCGACCTTCTCGATCGCACGGGCCACGACATAGAGCGCAGCGACGGTGATGGGAGCCGGGTTGCTGAATCCACTGAAGGCCTGCTGTGCATCGATCACATTCGCCACGAGCAACGTCACAGTGGCGCCGAACACGACGCCGGCGGGAACCGTGACCTCGAGCGCCAGAAGGATGACCGCGGCTGCGATGACCGCAAGCGTCACCCACGCTTCCCAACTCATCTATCGCTCCTGACCGGAGGCAGCGCGGCCACCGAAAGCACGCCCATCTCGTTTCGGAGGGGTGATGCGGGTTGGCTGCGGTTGGTGGGTCGTGTCATTCGGATTCCGGGTCGTCCGGTTGAGCCTAGATATCTCTGCAGCCGGCATGTTGCGGCGGCGATCGCCTCGCAGCGCCGGGTACACCGAAGCCCGGTACTGCCGGGTGGGACCTTGCGCTGATCCGGATTGCTCAGTGGCCGCACCCATCGAGGTCAACTGGTGCGGGTCGTCGTGGTCATTCCCATCTCCCCCGCCGTAGTGTCGACCCACCCCTCCCCATCCCACCGGAAGAGGTGGGAGACATGCCGACCCGCGCCGGGGCGGCCCGCCCCATAGATACCGACCGCCACCAGGTCAGACCTCAGCACCTCGATGTCCGCCACGCTGATGACGAAACACCGGTACGTCCCCGAGTCGGTCAACAGTTGATCCCACCCGCCGGAGAAGTACTCGACCGGAAGCGGGAACACCTCAGACACAGCATCCCGCCACTCCGGCGACGACGAGTCCTCCAAACACACCGGCTGCGACGTATGCCCATACGTCCTCGTGATCGCACGGGCCCGGAGATGCGCCCCCTCCGCTGCGGTCAACGGAGGCGCAACCAGGAACGTCACGGTCGAAGACGACGGGAGCGTCTCAAAGGTCACTGCCGCCGGAGCCGAGTACACGGCGGGCGACTCCTCCGTGTTGGCGACGATGAGTAGCCAGGCACCCACCACCAGCGTGGTCACCAGGACCATCGGGATACCCCACCGCAACAGCCGATCCATACCCGGAGCCTATGCGGATCGGGAAGATGGAATCGGTGACCAGCGTCAGCATCGGCGCCGGCCTCCACCAAGTGGAGCCCCCCGCCCTGGAGAATCCAAAGGATTTTCCCAAGCAGCTCAAAGAGCTGTTGTGGGCGCTACTGGGTTCGAACCAGTGACCTCTGCCGTGTGAAGGCAGCGCTCTTCCGC
>JABMPV010000324.1 GCA_013202595.1 bacterium | reverse complement strand
AGCAGGCATTCGACGAGGTCGTCGATGAACTGCAGGCAATCAGTCGCTGGATGTACGAGAACCCCGAGATCGCCTACGAGGAGTTCAAGACATCGGCCCACCTGGTCGAGTATCTCGGCGGGCATGGCTTCGATGTCGAGTACCCCGCATATGGCCTGGAGACGGCCTTCGCCGCCAGGGCCGGGACGGCAGGGCCCGAGGTGATCATCTGCGCCGAGTACGACGCTCTCCCCTCCGTCGGCCACGCCTGCGGCCACAACGTCATTGCCACTGCAGCCCTCGGCGCCGGGACGGCCCTGGCTCAGATGGCCGACGACCTCGGCATCAGGGTGACCGTGCTCGGCACACCTGCCGAGGAGAAGATCGGCGGCAAGGTGGATCTGATCAACGCTGGAGCGTTCGCCAACGCCGCCGCCGCCATGATGATCCACCCATCGCCCGAGGACACCGTCGATCCGGGCGTTCTCGCCGTCGCCCACCTCGAAGTCGAGTTCCACGGCAAGGACGCCCATGCCGCAGGAGCACCCTGGGAGGGCCGCAATGCCCTCGACGCGTTCGTGCAGCTCTACGTGAACGTCTCCACGTTCCGCCAGCACATGCTGGCCACCGACAAGATCCACGGCATCATCACGAGAGGCGGCGACGCCCCCAACATCATCCCGTCGTACACCAAGTCCGAGTGGTACGTCAGGGCATCGACCAAGGAGCGGATGGACACGCTGATGGGGCGGTTCAGCGACTTCCTGCAGGCGGCGGCGCAGGCCACCGGCTGCACGTTCACCCTCGCCCACCAGGGTCACGAGTACGTGGACCTCATCAGTGACCCTGTGATGGTCGACCTGTTCGCAGCGAACTCGAATGCTCTGGGCCGCCCGATGCAGCGCGGCGCCGACCGGCCACCGGGAGCCGCAGGGTCGACCGACATGGGCAACGTGAGCTACGTGGTCCCCACCATCCATCCGATGGTGGCGATGGAGACCGGGGGTGCCGTCAACCACCAGCCCGAGTTCGCGGCCACGACGATCACACCCACCGGCGACAGCGCCATGCGTGACGGAGCGCTGGCCATGGCCTGGACGGTCATCGACCTGGCACGGGGCGATCGGTGGAGCGAGCTGGGTTCGTCCTAGCTCGACCGAACGGCCACAGGCGCCGAGGAGGTCTCGATCTTCGCCCGTCACTCCCGGTGGACGACGATCCAACCCGGTATTCCGGCCCGAATCCCGAGGAGTCGCGCCACTAGGTTGAGACCACAAACAGTCAGGGATCGAACGCCGGATCGAAGAGGGAGAACCGATTGGCCCGTCTAGGAGACGAGGACCTGCGCCCGACGGGCAAGCCGGTGGACCTGAGCCCTTGTGCGCTGATCGAGACAGAACGGCTCTCCACCCGCCTCCTCGGGCCAGATGATGTCGGAATCTGGCTGGAGTTCCTCCAGAGTGAGGACTCCCGGACCTATCTGCCGTTCGTGGAGGCCGACGCCGCCGGCGCGGGGTGGTGGATCGAGCGCCAGATGGGCCGCTACGAACGCGACGGCCACGGGATGGTGGCGCTCATCCTCAAGGACACCGGTGAGTTCGCCGGTCAGGCCGGGCTCATGACCCAGCACACAGAGGTATCCGAGGAGTTGGAGATCGGATACCACCTCCGCCCCTCGTTCCGGGGCAAGGGTCTTGCCGCCGAAGCCGCTCGTGCCTTCAAGGAGGGTGTGTTTGCGACCGGCTTCGCCGACAGCGTTGTGTCGATCATTCACGTCGACAACAGCCCATCGCAACGCGTCGCCGAGAGGAACGGGATGGAGCGGGACTACCGGACCGGTATCTACGGCGTCCCCCACGATGTGTGGAGGGTGCAGTCCGGTCGGTGACCTCAGGAGCCATGAGACCGGGATGACCCACCCCCCGAACACACCGCCTTCATGAGGTGACGATCTCGACCGCTCCAGACGACCTTGTTGCGAACCTGTGGCGACTTCTCCCTGCCGCCGGCGAGTCGTAGCGTGTCACCTCTCATGTCCGACCACGATCACGACTCGCAGCAGGGCGTAGCCGGTCTGGTGGACCGGCTACGCCACACGGTTTCCCATTCCCACTCCCACCACGACGATGTGCCACTCGCCGACACAGGGGCAGCCGGGGTCCGCGCTTCGAAGGTGTCCCTCGTCGGGTTGGGGATCACGGCCGCGCTCCAAGCCGTCCTGGTGGTCGTGACCGGATCGGTAGCCCTGCTCTCCGACACCCTGCACAACCTGACCGACGCCTTGACTGCCATCCCATTGTGGATCGCATTCGCCCTGGGCCGCCGGGCCAGGACCAAGCGCTTCACCTTCGGCCTCGGCCGCGCTGAGGATCTCGCCGGACTCGTGATCGTCCTGGCCATCGCGGCGTCTGCAGTCGGAGTGGCCTGGGAATCGATCGGTCGCCTGCTCAACCCTCGTTCTCTCGAATACGTGCCATGGGTGATCGCCGCTGGACTCATCGGTGCCGCAGGAAACGAACTGGTTGCCGGGTACCGGATTCGAGTAGGGCGCCGCATCTCCTCGGAGGCGCTCATCGCCGACGGTCAGCATGCGAGAGCAGATGCGCTGACATCGCTGGCGGTCGTGGCGGCAGGCGTTGGATCCGCCCTGGGCGCCGACTGGGTCGACCCGGTGGCCGGGTTGGTCGTTGCCGTGATGATCCTCGTGCTGCTCCGTCATGCAGGGACCAGGGTCTTCGGGCGGTTCCTGGATGCGGTCGATCCATCGCTGGTCGATCGGACCGAGGCCGTCGCCACCGCCGTCCCCGGAGTCGAATCGATAGCCGACATCGGCATGCGGTGGCACGGGCATCGCATGCTCATCACCATGGTCGCAGCAGTCGATCCGGGTCTCACTGTGAGGAAGGGCCACGAGATCGCCCAGGAGATCACCCACGACCTCATCCATGCCTTCCCGTTCAGCATCGAGGCACTGGTGCACATCGATCCCAGCGGCGACTCAGACGCCCACCACATCACCGAGCACCACGCCGGGTAGGTCACACACCGGCAACGGCCGCCCCGAATGGGCGAACGTCAGAGGATCTGGCTGAGGAACAGCTT
>JABMPV010000323.1 GCA_013202595.1 bacterium | reverse complement strand
GTCTGTGGGAGATCGGCTGGTTCCCCCGGCGGGGCCTCTACGACCTCAAGACCGTGGTCTCGGGGACCTTGCTGATCGCGGGGGTCGCCATGGTGGTCGCCACCCCGATCGGCCTCGGGGCGGCCATCTACCTGTCGGAGTACGCATCCCCTAGGGCCAGACGGATCCTCAAGCCGATCCTCGAGGTCCTTGCAGGCATCCCCAGCGTGGTGCTCGGCTACTTCGCCCTCACGTGGATCGCCCCGACGATCGTCCAGCGGATCAGCAGTGCCGGCGTGTTCAGCATGGCGGCAGCCGGCATCGGGGTCGGAGTGCTGATCGTCCCTCTCATCGCATCGATCTCTGAGGATGCGATGAGAGCCGTGCCCATGTCGCTACGGGAGGCGTCCTATGGGCTGGGAGCCCGAAAGGCCACCACGGTCGTCAAGGTGGTCTTCCCTGCCGCGATCTCGGGAATCGTCGCCTCGTTGATCCTGGCCCTGTCGAGGGCGATCGGTGAGACCATGGTGGTCGCCATGGCAGCCGGAGCTGTTGGCGGATCCCTCTTCGAATACAACATCTTCGAGCCCGGCCAGACCATGACCGCCGCGATGACCGCTCTGGCCATCGGCTCCGATCAGGTCGCAGGGGACGCTGCAGCCTTCCAGAGCCTCTTCTTCCTCGGGTTGATCCTGTTCCTGATGACGCTGGTGCTCAACGTGCTCAGCGAACGATTCGTCCGCCGCGTGAGGGAGCAGTACTGATGGTCTCCACTCCACGCAGTGCGGGCACCGCCGACATGGTCCGTGCTTCGATCAGCGGACGGGGTTCACGCAAGGGCGGGAAGGTCTTCGAGTACTCACTCCTGGCGTCACTCATGGTGGCTCTGCTGTTCCTCGCCATCCTGCTCGCCGACATCTTCCGGCAGGGCCTCGGGGTCCTCTTCGACAGGGGCCTGGATTTCGTCACGAGCCCGCTGTCCCTCAACCCCGAGACGGCCGGCATATGGCAGAGCCTCACGGGGTCGGTGCTCCTGACCATCCTCGTGGCATTGATCGCCTTCCCCATCGGGATCGGGTCGGCCATCTACCTCGAGGAGTATGCCCCCGACACCAGGTTCACGCGGTTCATCAACACCAACATCCGCAATCTGGCCGGTGTCCCTTCCATCGTGTACGGCATCCTCGGACTGACGATGTTCGTGACGTTCACACGCAGCATCGGACTGGGTGGCGGCGTCAACGGCCGCAACATGATCGCCGCCGGTCTGACGCTGGCCGTGCTGGTGCTGCCGATCGTCATCATCACCGCCGCCGAAGCACTCCGGGCGGTGCCAAACAGCATCAGGGAGGCCGCGTTCGGTGTCGGTGCGACCCGCTGGGAGGTCGTCCGCTATCACGTGCTCCCATCAGCGGCGCCCGGCATCCTCACCGGCACCGTCCTGACCCTCGCCAGGGCGTTCGGGGAGACCGCTCCCCTGCTGTTGGTGGGTGCAGCGACCGGCTTCTTCACCACCGGGAACGCAGGGTTGCTCGAGCAAACGACGGGCCCCTACACGGCACTCCCCGTCACGGTCTTCTCATGGGCCCGTCAGCCCGATGCCCAATTCCGAGAACTGACGGCGGCGGCGATCATCGTGCTGCTCGTACTGCTGCTGACGGCAAACGCAGCGGCCGTCATCCTTCGCAACCGTTTTGAACGCAGATGGTGATCCCATGGAAGGCCCTCACGACATGACCGAGACCCCACGAAGCGAGTCGAGCCTCTCAGTCCAGGCTCCCGGTCGCGGAACCGGCCGCAGCCGATCCGAGCGCCCGATCATCTTCGACGTCCAGGGACTGGCCGTGAACTACGGTGATTTCACCGCCGTCGCCGGTGTCGACATCGACATCCGCCAGAACGAGATCACTGCGTTCATCGGCCCGTCGGGCTGCGGCAAGACGACCGTCCTGCGCTGCTTCAACCGGATGAACGACCTCATCGAGACCGCCAGGGTGTCGGGGTCCATCGAATACCACGGCGTCGACCTGTACGGGGAGGGCGTCGACCCCGTCGAGGTCCGCCGACGAATCGGCATGGTCTTCCAGAAGCCGAACCCGTTCCCCAAGTCGATCTACGACAACATCGCCTTCGGGCCCAAGATCGCCGGCTTCAAGGGCGACATGGACGAGTTGGTGGAGCAATCCCTGCGGAGAGCCGCCATCTGGGACGAGGTCAAGGACAAACTGCAGGACTCCGCTTTCGCACTCTCCGGCGGCCAGCAGCAGCGGCTCTGCATCGCGAGGGCGATCGCCACGAGCCCCGACGTGGTCCTCATGGACGAGCCCTGCTCGGCTCTCGACCCCATCGCGACGCTGCGTATCGAGGAGCTCATGATGGAACTGAAGGAGGACTACACGATCCTCATCGTCACCCACAACATGCAGCAGGCGGCCAGGGTCAGCGACCGCACGGCATTCTTCACCGTCGATGTGGGTGATACCGGGATGCGCACGGGTCGTCTCGTAGAGTTCGACGACACCGACAAGATCTTCGTCAACCCATCGGAACAGCAGACAGAGGACTACATCACCGGCCGGTTCGGCTGAGAGGGGCCCCATGACCACCAACCGACCAGACGACGTCCGCCAGCATTTCGATGCGGAGCTGGACACCTTGCGACTCGACTCCGTCGCTCTCGGAGCACTGGTCCTCGAGAACTGCCGGCGGCTCGCCGAGGCACTCATCGAGAACGATCTCGAGCTGGCTGCCCTGGTGGTCGAGGCCGACAACGAGATCGATGAGTTCTATGTGGCCCTGGAGCGCCGGACATTCCTCACCATGGCGCTCCAGCAGCCCGTTGCCCGGGATCTCAGGCTCCTCGTGTCACTCACCCGCCTCCTGTACGAGATCGAGCGATCCGGCGATCTGGTGGTCAATGGCGCCAAGGGCCTGCTCCGCCAGGAGGGCTACGAGATGTCGCCTTCGCTCCGCTCCATCCTGGGACGGCTCGGGCACATGGCGGCCGACGTGTTCAGCCAGGGGCTCGACACCCTGAGGGATCTCGACAAGGACGCCGGCGTCCGACTCGATGCAGCCGACGATGCCGTGGACGATCTCGTGTCGGAGTTCTATACGCGCCTGGCGGCAGAGCAGGAGCGTTCCGACATGCACCTCGACCCGGCTGTCGAACTCTCCAGGGTCGGCCGGTATCTCGAGCGGATCGCCGATCACGGCGTCAACGTCGCCGACCATGTGACATTCATCGTGACCGGGTCGTTCCCCGACCATCAGTCCCCCGCCGTCGCGCATGAGGACGAGCGGTAGCCGGATCCCGGTGCGCTAACCGAACAGCCGGCGCCAGAGCCTGACGAAGAAGGCGCGCTCGCCCGGTTCCGGGAGTTCGGCGAGTGCCTCACGGAGATGATCCGGCGGCAGGTCACCGACCAGCACATAGGTGTTGTCTGGTGCATGCCACTGCACCCAGATGTTGGACGGGGTGACGAGGGTGCGATAGAGCGAGCCGTCGATCTCCATGATCCGGGCGCTCTTGAATGCCGCAGGCGTGGCGGTCCGCTTCGACTCGAACACCGAGAACGAGAACAGGCCGTCGCTGTAGTACACCTGGATCACACCCTGGCCGCCCGGGTAGGAGTCGGAGAGCCGGTACCCGGCGATGAGCACCGGGAGGGACGTCTCGCGATGGTCGACCGTGCTGCTCATCGGCTGCATCGGGGAACGCTCCATGTCGGCCATGTCGGGCATGTCCCCCATGTCCACATCGCCCGCGGCGAACTCGAGCATCGCCGCGACCCTGAAGATCTCACCATTGCCGTCGAAGATCTCGGTGAGCAGCGGTACACCGCTCTCGGTGTCCACGATCAAGCGGGCCCTGACCATGGCGCCATCCATGATGAACACCTCGCCGGCATCGCGGCCCATGCGGGTGATCCGGCGCGGCTCGGTCATGGTGTAGCGGTCCGACAGCGCCCACTCCGATGTTCGCCCGACCTCCATCCCGTACCACTCGGTTCCCGAGCGCGTCGCCGATGCCGTGCCCGACACCATCAGGTCTCCGGAAGGCCCGTGGACCATGGACACCCCATCCGAACGGGTGACCTCGTAGGTGGATGCAGCGGACTGATCGCCCCAGGAGCACATGAGCACGCCCGTGCCGTGGAACTCACCGCTCACGGCGATCTCGAGCATCTCCTCGAGATCGTCATCGGCATGCGCGGCGAGCGGAATCGCCATCAGCGCTGCCATTCCGGCGGCCACCAGCCCGATACGTCGGCGCATCATGGTCCCGCCACCGGCCCGCGAATCGTCGAGATGCCGGGATCGACCACGACCCTTGCGACGTGCTGTGAGCTCATGGTGTCGATGTCGACGACGGCGGCCGGATCGTCGGAGACGACCACGACACCCCCGAGCAGGACCACCGATGCGGCCGCAGCGGCTGCCCATCGGGTGAACCGTTGCGCCCTGCGCGACCTCGCCGAACCGATGGGCACGACATCGGAGCTCCCGATCCACGCAGGGGGATCGAGCAGAGGAAGGCCCCTGATCACCATACGGGCCGCAGAGACCTCTTCGAGCTCTGCCGTGCACTCCTCACAGTCGGACAGGTGCGCTTCGATCTCCGGGATCTCGACCGCGGTCAGCTCGTCATCGAGGTAGGCGCTCAGGAGGTCTGCCGGGTGATTCATGACAAGCGCTCCCTCAGCATCTTGCGGCCGCGGTGGATCCGGCTGCGGACCGTGCCGATCGGTGCACCGACGGATTCGGCGATCTCCTCATAGGAGAGCCCTACGACGTCGCACATCACAACGGCCTCTCTGAACTCGTAGGGGAGATCGAGGAGAGCGGCCTGGACTTCCTCACCCAGCCGGACGGTGGCAAGGACGTCCTCGGGCGGCGGTGCGGCACCGGTGTCGTCGCGGTCGCCTTCCGGAAGCGGGACGGTTGCCCGGCGCTTGCGACGCCGGGTCTCGTCGATGAAGGCGTTCCTGGTGATCCGCCACAGCCACCCCTCGAAGGTGCCGGGGGTGTAGGAACCCAGCCCGCGCCTGACCTTGAGCAGCACTTCCTGAGTGAGGTCGGCGGCATCGTCTGGATTCCCCGTCAGCCGGTAGGCGAAGTTGTAGATCTGTCGTCCATAACGCTGGGCGACCTCCTCCCAAGAAGGGACGGGGTCGTCATGCATGCGTCCACCTCATCAACGCACCGGCCGGCGGATGAGTTCCACGCGCTCACCGACTGTGGCTCGCCGGGAACAGAGGCGCAGCGGCACGATCAGCCGAGCGCTAGAGCGTCGACGAAGTGCTGGAATCGCTCGCGGGTGATGAAGCGAACGCGAGGCTCGCGGCGCTCTCGCTCATACACCTCGAAGGGACAGAACTTCTCGGTCACGAGCAGGCCGCGGTCACAACCGGACTCGACGAACTCCACGACGAAGGATCGGACGATGGACTCGTCGAGTTCGGGATGATCGGACGGCGCGTGATCGACGGTGCGGACGTAGACCCGCTGGCCGCCCCGGGTCGCGATCGATGTCCCGTCCTTCGATCCGGCGGTGACCGTGTACCCGGTGAGTCTCATGAGGCCCAGGACAACATCTCCGGGGGCGGCATCCTCAGGGTCGAGCCCCTGCGCCCGCAGACCGGCATCGACCTGGGCAGGAAACCGCAACTCGGACGCGATGGGTGCAAGCGTCTCGCCCACCGACGCGTCGGCGAGGCCGGGAGCCTGCGTCGGCATGTCGCCCAGCTTCTCCATGGCGTCGAATGCGTCGAATCCTGCGTGGCTGGCGTGGGGCAGGAGGATCGGGGCCATCGGCGGCGGAAGCTCACCGGGAGTGTCGAGACCGACGGATCCGACCTCGACCCAGTCGGCACCGCTGCGTCCGAGGGCAACCACACGTTGGACCTCGGTGATCGGGAGGGTATGGCGCTTCTCCCTGACCACCTCTACGGCTTCGCGGACCAGCAGATTCGAGAGCACCTCGTCGGCACCACCGGCCGGGATGGGTACGTCGAACGAGACCAGAGCATCGGGTCCCTTGACATGGAACTCGGCGACCGGTGCGAGCAACCGCCCAGCGGTGCCATCGACGGGAGTGTCTGCCGAAAGGGCGCTCCGCCGCGATCGGGTCATGAATGCCGCGGCGACGCCGGAAAGGGCAAGAACAAGGATCACGATGACGACGATGGTCGTGGTCACGACTTCGACTCCTCCAGTTGGTCCGTGCCGCACATTCTACGGCCGGGGGGACGGGGTGACGGGGTGCCGCAGTCCTAGGAGGCCTGGCGCGATGCTGCGATCTGACGATCGCGGCGAACTCGCCTGCGCTCGCGTTCCGACATGCCTCCCCAGATACCGAACTTCTCACCGGTGGTGATGGCGAACTCGAGGCACTCGGGACGCACCGCGCACTCCCTGCAGATTCCTTTCGCGGTTCTCGTCGATGCCCCGCGCTCGGGGAAGAACAGATCGGCGTTGGCACCCTTGCAGTTGGCCCCGTCCTGCCAGGCGAGGGCATCGTCGAGGTCGAGGAGGGCCTCACGCATGCGCTGTATGGGATCCGTCATGGAAATCACAATCGTGTAGTTACGGCCATGTCATTATTGCGCGCTCTCCGCGCGATTGTCAAAGGGAATCGCGCGGAGCGCGCGCACGATGGGGAGAGACGAGAGCCGTCAGCCGTCAGACATCCGGGGAAAACCGACCGCGCAACGTGGCTACCGACGACGGGGAGCCGGGGGCTGCCAACCGAACGTGCCCACCACGACCGGCGGGCGATCACCCTGCCGAACGAATCCGCTCAGCCCCGCCCGGTGAGTGCGCGGTTCTTCCACTTCGATTTCACGTAGTCGGCATTCAGCATCGCTATGAAATCGAGGGAGATGCTCTTGGGGCATGCGGCGGTGCACTCGCCGTGGTTGGTGCAGGAGCCGAAGAAGTCCTCCATGGTGTCCACCATCGCCTCCACCCGCGACCACCGCTGCGGCTGGCCCTGGGGGAGCAGGCTGAGGTGGGCCACCTTGGCGGCCGTGAACAGC
>JABMPV010000322.1 GCA_013202595.1 bacterium | reverse complement strand
CCCAGGAGCAACTCCCGGTGCAGTTGACGCCGTGAGTGGTTCGGACCCGCTTGTCATGGGAGAACCGGTTCCGATACAGCTCCTCCCACCGCCGCTCGCCCGAATCGACAGTCTCTTCGATCCAGCCGTCCTTCATGCGAGACTCCTCAACTTCTGTATGTATGGGGGCCGCGGCCTCCGGAACACGATCACGGTGAGCATCAGCAGAACCGCCAGGCCGGCCACCCCGCTGATCACGAGCACATCAATCCCTCGATCAGGCTGTTGGCCTTCGAATCCCTCGAGATACGAAACGATGTCTGCGACCTCGCCGCCGACCAGAGGGTGATCGGAGAAGAGCGGCTGCATCGTCGGAAATGGCGGGCTGAGAAGAACAGCGTTGATCCCTGCAGGACCGCCATACCGACCGACGACACCGGTCAGATCGGGACCGAGGCCGGGCCCTCCAAACTGACCTCCATCGCCGATTGCGTGACACGCCGCGCATGCCGGCCCGCCATTGGCAAAGGTCGTCGACCCGCGGAAGAATCGCTCACCTCGATCTGGATCGGTGGCGGCCGGCTGCCCGGAGGTCGTCACCGTGGTGCCGACCTCGCGGTCGGCCAGAGTGGCCAGATAGGCAACGACGGCCGCAACCTCGGCGTCACTCAACTGCCCGAACGCGGGCATCTCCCCGTTGAACGTTCCTCCCGGCGCTTCGATCGGGCCCGACAGGCCCTCTCGGATGACCGACTCGACGTATGGGCCGTCGGCGGCATCGGGGTTGTCTGCCAATGGTGGGAATGCTCCGGGCACACCGATCCCGCCGGCTTGGTGACATGCGGCACACGTGGCGTCGTAGACGGCCTTGCCATCCTCCTGGCCCACAGCCGTCCCCACCGACGCGAAGCCGGCCAGCAGGAGGGCAACGATGAACACGAACCGGCGAAATCCGGGTGTCATGATCTCTCGACTCCTTGGGTGTTCCCGATGTCTGAAATCCTCGTCAGGGCCAACTCTCGCAGAAGTGCCGTCCGGGCTCTCGTCCATGGATCGTGGAGCGCACACTTGCTGACGGGTGGACACGGAATCCCGCGCAGGATGCAGCGGTCGTCGTCGCTCGGGCCCTCGACCGTCTCTATGAGATCCAGGAGCGACACCCCGGCGAGATCGACATTCGATCGGTAGCCACCATTGGGCCCCGGAACAGATACCACCCATCCGGCACGCACAAGCGGAGAGACGACATGTCCGATGTAGGGGGAAGTCGTCTCGATCCGTTCGGCCAGATCGACGCCCTTGATGATCGCCTCAGTCCCCCCGAGTTCGATCATCGCCCTCAGGGCGAGGTCGGTCTTCCGAGTGATCTCAAGGCGCATGGGATGCGCTCACCTCCTGAGCCCTCACGTTCCGCAAACTCCCATTCCGCATCATGGATTCTTGTACTCCGCGCGCGGACCGAGGTAGTACCACCAGTTGAGCACCAGGCAGATCAGGTAGAAGAGGGCGAATCCGTACAGGGCGTACTCCGGCGTCGTGGCCTGGATCTGCTCGCCGAACTCCTGCGGAATGATGAAGGCGCCGTAGGCCGCAACGGCCGAGGTCCACCCCAGCACCGGTCCAGCCTGCTCCTTGTCGAAGACCATGGCGATGGTCCTGAAGGTGGAGCCGTTTCCGACCCCCGTGGCTGCGAACAGCACCAGGAACAGCAGCAGGAAGGGCACGAAGTAGTCCTGGGGCGTCTCGGACTTGTAGGCCTGCGTCATGAAGTAGGCCACACCCAGAGCGCTGCCGATCATGGTGACCGCCACCCACTGGGTCACCCTGGCCCCTCCCACCTTGTCTGCGATCCATCCGCCGACCGGCCGGATCAGGGCACCGATGAACGGCCCCATCCACGCGTAGGTCAGGGCCGAAGGCCCGGCCGGGTTGACGAGGTCATGAGTCATGACGCCATCCACCATGACATGCTGAAAACCGAAGATCACCTTGATCGCCAGCGCAAACCCGGCGGAGTAGCCGATGAAACTCCCGAAGGTCATGGTGTAGATCACGCTCATGATCCAGGTGTGCTTGTTTCCGAAGATCTTGAACTGGCGTTCGAGATTCGGCTTGATGGGGCCGGGGATCATCTTGAGGAGGAACACGGTGGCTGCGATCACCGCCGCGATGATCGGGTACTTCGCCCATGTCAATCCGAGTCCCGTTGGGCTCGGGAGGATCAGATAGAGCCCCGCCACGGCCGGGATGAACGCCAGGCCCAGCATCCCGCTGATCTTGGCGAACGAGTTGATGGGCGAGCCGATGTCGGGCGAAACGTGCTCGGCACGAATGTTGTTCATCTTGAACCAGCCGAGAAACGCAAGAGGGATGAGCAGCAGCAGCCAGACGAACCCGGCGTTGTGGATGTAGGTGTCGGTGCCGGCAGCGATCTTTCCGATCAGAGTGCCTGAGGTCCTCTCGAGAACCATGGGCGCCCCACCGAAGACCCCGGCCGTCATGACGAGAGGTATCAGGATCTGCATGGTCGTCACGCCGGCATTGCCGAGGCCGGCGTTGAGGCCGAGTGAAAGACCCTGCATGCGCTTGGGGTAGAAGAAGCTGATGTTGGACATCGATGAGGCGAAGTTCCCGCCACCGAGTCCCGAGAGGGCGGCAAGCATCTGGAACACCCATAGGGGCGTGCTCTGGTCGAGCAGTGCGAATCCCGTGCCGACCGCAGGGATCATGAGCAGTGCCGTAGTGAAGAAGATGGTGTTGCGCCCACCTGCGATGCGGATGAGGAAGCTGCTGGGGATCCGCAGCGTCGCCCCGGTCAGCCCGGCAATCGCCGCCAACGTGAAGAGCTCGGCATTGGTGAAGGGAAAGCCCAGGTTGAGCATCTGCACCGTGATGACGCTCCAGTAGAGCCACACGGCGAAACCGGCGAGCAAGCTCGGAATGGAAATCCACAGATTGCGGCTCGCGACCTTCTTGCCTTCTGTCTCCCAGAACTCCTCGTCTTCGACGTCCCACTCACGGATGTCGGTCATGCTGTGTCCTCCACGAGATTCGATCGTGCCGCCGTGACGCGGGGCGAGCACTGCGCGTCCCGGTCAGATCCCATCGAGCGGCCTTCTCCGAAAACTATCCACTTCGACCGGATCGGGTACTTCACGTCACTTCTACTTCGTCCATGGTCTCTGCAAATGCGCCCTTCGGTTCCTCGAGCAGGAAAGCGGTCACGAGGAAACTGGCGAGTGCACCCGCTGCGAGAATCAAGAAGAAGGTTCGCGAATCCACCAATGAGAAGATGACCAGGTAGATGACGGCTCCGACGTTGCCGTACGCCCCGGCCATCCCGGCGATCTGGCCCGTCATCCGCCTGTTGATCATCGGGATGATTGCGAAAGTCGCTCCCTCAGCTCCCTGGACGAAGATCGAGGCGAAAACCGTGATGCCAACGGCAACCACCAGCCACCCGATTCCTCCAAAGCTGGGGACCACTGTCCGAAGACCATCGGAGTCGACCCCTGCGCCCCACTTCCCGATGAAAGCCATCCCAGCGAAGCCAATGGCGATGCCGAACATGTAGATCAGCATCGTTCGCTTCCGGTTCGCCATCTTGTCAGAGAGGTACCCACCCAGCGGGCGAGCCACGAGATTGACGAACGCAAACGACGCAGCCACCACGCCGGCCACCGTCGCGGTGACCAGCTGCTGGCCCGAGCCGTTGGTCAGCCCGTCGAACGTCGTTTCGAAGAAGAGCGGCAGCATGGACACCACTGCGAGTTCTGCGCCAAAGTTCGCGAAGTACGTGGCGTTCAGAGCGGCGACACTCCCCCAGTGGTACTTCTCGTCGTCCGGGACACCCGCACGAAGGTAGGGCAGGTTGATCTGCAGTGTCTTCACCACATGACTGATGTAGACCGCAGCCAGGATGCCATAGATGACCCACAGCGCCTGGGTGGACAGAACGCTGTCCCCATCGATCTTCACCGTGCTGATCCTCCAGGCCAGGACACCCAGAGCGCCCATCAGGGGGAACGACCAGATCAGGTACTGGATGAGGTCGCCGTAGGAGGTACACATCATCGGCTCGGTCTTCTTGGACGTTCGAAGCGTCGTGCCCTCCGGCACGTCGCGCACCGCGAAGTAGTAGAAGACGCCGTATGCGGCCAGGACGAGGCCGTTGACCCCCATGGCCCAGCGCCAGGCGTCGTCACCGAGTCCGAGCCAATTGCCGAGGAACGAGATGGCAAACCAGGGCATCGTCATGGCAGCGAACGCCGACCCGAAATTCCCCCATCCGGCATAGAAGCCCTCTGCTCTGCCGATGTACTTCGGCGGGAACCACTGGGCCACCATCTTGATCCCGATGACGAAACCGGCTCCCACGGAGCTGAGGAAGAGCCTCGCAATGAGCAACTGCACGAATGAGGTCCCCAGAGCGAAAGCGATCGTGGGAATCGCCATGAGGACCATCAGACCTGTGAAGACCACTCTTGCTCCGAAGCGGTCGATGAGAGCCCCCACCACGATGCGGGCCGGGATTGTCAGCGCCACGTTGGCTATCAGCAGGATCTTGATGTGCTCATCGGTCAGCCAGCCTTCGCTGTCCAACATCGTGCTCGACAAGGGAGCCATGTTGAACCACACGTAGAACGTCATGAAGAACGCTATCCACGTGTAGTGCAGAGTCCGGATTCTCTCCTGCTTGAAATCGAGGAGCCGGGGTGGGGTCTCTTCGATCGACGGTTCAGCAACCACGATCCACGTCCATCCCGTCCATGGCCAGGCTCCCTAATCCAGTAATCATCAAGTCCCTGACCTGCAGACTACGAGATTCGCCACCACGACGTCAAGCCAATCCGCCAGTGGCACATTGCGCGTCCCCCTCGTCTGTGCCCCGCCATGAGAACCAGCGAGCCATCCGACCGCTCTGCTGCCGATTGGTGGTGCCCGGGGCAGCCGCCCAGAGCGCGATCTACAGCCGACGATCGGCGATGCTCATGATTCTGACCGGTACCCGATCAGCGCCTCCCGAACGACCTCCCTCGAGTGATGCAGATT
>JABMPV010000321.1 GCA_013202595.1 bacterium | reverse complement strand
TGCCCTGGTAGAACAAATCTGTTTCCAGATAAATCTGTCCGTCGGTGATCGAAATGACGTTGGTCGGGATGTAGGCCGAGACGTCGCCCGCCTGCGTCTCGATGATCGGCAGCGCGGTGAGCGAGCCGTTGCCGTATTTTTCGGAGACACGCGCCGAGCGTTCGAGCAGACGGCTGTGGAGATAGAACACGTCGCCGGGATACGCCTCACGGCCCGGAGGCCGGCGAAGCAGTAGTGAGATCTCGCGGTAGGCGACGGCCTGCTTGGAGAGATCGTCGAAGATGACGAGGGCGTGCTCGCCCTTGTACATCCAGTACTGGCCGATGGCAGAACCGGCGTACGGGGCATACATCTGCATGGCGGGGGCGGCGGAGGCCGAAGCATTGACCACCACCGTGTACTCCATGGCGCCGTGTTCTGTGAGGACTTCGACCACCTCGGCGACGGTCGATGCCTTCTGCCCGATGGCGACGTAGATGCACTTCACGCCGCTATCGCGCTGGTTGATGATGGCGTCGACCGCGATCGCCGTCTTGCCCGTCTGGCGGTCGCCAATGATCAGCTCTCGCTGGCCGCGGCCGATCGGGATCATCCCGTCGATGGCCTTGATGCCGGTCTGGAGCGGCTCGGTGACCGGCTGACGCTCGACCACCGTGGGGGCCTGGGTTTCGAGGAGTCGGGTCTCGATCGATTCGATCGGGCCTTTGCCGTCGATCGGATTGCCGAGGGTGTCGACCACCCGCCCGAGCAGCCCATCGCCGACGGGGACGGAGAGCACGTTGCCGGTCCGCTTGACGGGATCGCCCTCCTGGATGTGGGACGCTTCGCCCATGATGACGGCTCCGATGGAGTCTTCATCGAGGTTCAGGGCGACACCGGTGAGGCCGCCGGGGAATTCGAGGAGCTCATTGGCCATGGCCGTGTCGAGCCCGCGAATGCGTGCGACACCGTCACCGATAGAGGTCACGTAGCCGACGGTCTCTGCCTCGAGTGACGGGTTCCACCCTTCGAGGTTCTTGCGGAGAGCGTCGGCGATCTCCTGGGGATTGATCGTCAAATCTGCCATCTCGTTGCCTGCCTCACTACCTCGTCAACTGTTGGCGGACTTCGTCGAGCCGGTGCCGCACCGATCCGTCGATGACCGTGTCACCTACGCGGGCGAAGACGCCGCCGATGATCGAAGGATCGATCACCGTCTTCACCTCGACCTGCTTTCCGGTCGCCTTGTTGAGCGCCTCGGTCAGCCTGGCCATTTCGTCCCCGGTCAATTCGACCGCGGTGCGCACCTCTGCGATGGCGTGGTTCCGTTCGCCTGCTGCCTGCTCGGCGAGCCTGTCGGCAATCGCCGGGAGGTCGGAGGCGCGATCCACGCTGACCACGAAGGACACGAGCCCCATCGAGAGCGATGAGACCTTGTCGCCAAGGAGATCCTCCACGATGCCGAGCTTGCGATCGACCCCGAGCCGGCGGTCGGTCAGAGCTTCCCGAAGCTCAGGAGACGACTCGAGGGACCTGGCGATGCGGAAGAGCTCATCACCCACGCGCTCGAGTTCGCCTTCGGCCTTTGCGATCTGAAGGATGGCGGCGGCGTAGCCGTCGATGCGGTCGTCGGCTGCCATGATCAGCCCATTCCTCCGAGGTCATCGATGTACCGGGCGACGAGATCGCGCTGTGCGCCCTCGTCCACGGTGCCGGCGACGACCTTCTGCGCGACGTCGAGCGACAGGGCAGCTACCTCGTCACGAATGCGCGATGCGGCGCGCTCGCGTTCTGCGGAGGCTTCCTTGCGCGCCTTCTCGGCGATCTCGGCTGCTTCGGCGTCGGCCTTGGCAACGATGTCGGTCCGGAGCGCTTCACCCGACTGACGGGCGTCGTCGACGATCTGGTTGGCTTCCTTGCGGGCTCCGGCGACCTGCTCCTTGTAGTCGTCGAGCAGGCTCTCGGCCTCCTTCTTCGCACTCTCCGCCTCGGTCAGCTGGCCGGTGATCGCCTGCTGGCGAGCCTCCAGGATCTGACTGAGCTTGGGGAGTGCGAACTTCCACACGACGAGGAAGATGATGGAGAACGCCAGGATGCCGGCGATCAGCTCCGACGTCTCCGGGAGCAGCAGGTCGATGCCGCTGGATTCCTCAGCTGCCTCTTCCAATGCGTAGAACAATTCGAACACGGGTACGGCCTCCTCAGGCGATGAAGAAGAGCACGAACCCGATCAGGGCCAGCGCCTCCGTGAAGGCGATTCCCAGGAACATCGTCGTGCGGGCCAAACCGGCCGCTTCGGGCTGGCGGGCCATCGCCTGGATGGCGTTGCCGACCACGATGCCGATACCGATGCCGGGACCGATGGCCGCGAGGCCGTAGCCGATGAGAGCGATTGCTCCCTTGATCTCTTCCATTGTTTCTTCCTCCTAGACGGCTCAGTGCTCGGGATGCACTGACGTTTGGATATAGACGGCCGAGAGCAGTGTGAAGATGTACGCCTGCAGCACGGCCACGACGAGCTCGAACACAAAGATGCCCAGCCCGAACACGAACCAGGGCAGCCCGATGATCGAGCGGATGCCGATGTCGCCGATCGCAGACATGAAGATCCACCCCGAGCCCAGCAGCAGGGTGAGCATCAGGTGGCCGGCGACGAGGTTGGCGAACAGCCGGACGGCCAGCGTGATGGGGCGGAGCAGGAATGTGGAGAAGAACTCGATGAGGCCGACCAGCCACCGGAGGGCAACCGGCACGCTCTTGGGCCAGATGATCCCGGTCAGATAGGAGATTCCGTTCTTCTTGAAGCCGACGAACACGAAGATCACCCAGGTGAGTACCGCGAGGAACAACGGGATGGCCATCCGGGAGGTGAGCGGGAAGTTGATGAACGGGGTCACCTCGAAGAGGTTGGCCACCAGGATGAACAGGAACATCGACAGGAGGTAGGGCGCATACTTGATCCCGTCCGGTCCGATGGTGCCCTTGGCGACGTCATCGCGTACGAACAGCACGAGCGACTCCATGGCTGCTCCGAACTTGGTCGGAACCACCCTTGGCGTCCGGAAGGCGAAGTACAGCAGCCCGATGACGATGAACATCGCAAGGAAGGTGAGGATGACCGTCCTGGTGAAGTCCATCGGCCCGATCGAGAAGAGAGCCTCGTCGAACTGAAAGAGCTCGATCACGTTTGTCGGCGCGCAGATGATCTCCTTCGCCGGATCGCATTCGCTCGCCAAAATCAGGGGGTCCACTCCAACTCCCTCTCGTTACCTCGGGACACCGCGCGCGCTTCGAGCACGAGCAGGACCATGTAGCTGACTATTACTGCGATTCCGAACGCAATGCGATCGACCTCGAACAGCTTCGAAACCAGGATCATCGTCACGGTGATGGCGATGAGCCGCAGCAGGAAGCCGAACAGCGCCGCCGCATGATAGACGCTCAGAGAGATGCGCGCCGCCATCGACAACGCATACCCCGATGCGAGGAAATTGACCACCACGATCGCCACTCCGATAGCCGCCCCGATGGCCCCGTCGAAGCCTCGAAACACCCAGGTCACAGCCACGATGATGGGTCCGATCACCAATGCCCGCTTCACCGTGTGACGGGCGAGTGTGGCCTCGATATCGGGCAACCGGGCCATGGCGGCGTCGTCGGACGCCGCGGGCTCAGGCTTCATCATCTCGCGTGGCAATGGTCCACATCCTCCAGAAACCGATCACCGACCCGGCGATGATCCCCAATACCACCAACACCGGATCGGTCCCGAAGATGTGATCGCCGCCGAGTCCGAGGAGCGTTCCCGACAGGATCGAGGCGAAGAACCCGCCGACCTCGTTGGTCGCCGAGACCTGCCGCCCGACCTCCTCGTGGAAGCCCTTGCTGCGACTCACATCCCCCTCCACTCACAGATGATTGTGATGAGTTTCACGATACGCCCCCCGTTTCCAAACACAAGTCGCCAAAACCCGCCTCAGACGTGGCCGGGAAAGTCGACAGGGTACGGCTGGAACGCCGATGCGAGTTCCGCCACTTCGCCGGCGACCGCAGCCATCTCGGCCTCGTCGCCCCGTCCCCGCAGAGCCCTGGCGACGAGCGTCCCGACCCGACGCACTTCGTCTTCCTTCATTCCGCAGGTAGTGGCGGCCGGGAGGCCGATCCGCAGGCCGGTCGCCTTGAAGGGAGGCCGCGGGTCGAAGGGGATCGTGTTGAAGTTCACCGTGATGCCGACGGTATCGAGCAGGCGGGCGGCATCCCGTCCAGTGAGGTCGTCGTCGATCGACCGGAGGTCCATCAGGAAGAGGTGGTTGTCGGTGCCGCCGCTCACGATTCGGATACCGTCCGCCGTCATGGAATCGGCCATGGCAGACGCGTTGGCGACGATCTGGGCGGTATAGGCCCGGTACTCGTCCGTAGACGCCTCGTGAAAGGCGACGGCCTTGGCCGCGATCTGGTTGTTGAGTGCGCCGCCCTGTGCATTGGGGAACACACCTTTGTCGATATCGGCACCGAATCGCTCTTCACACAGGATCAGGCCTCCCCTGGGCCCTCGCAGGGCCTTGTGGGTGGTCGCCGTGGTCACATGCGCATAGGGGATCGGACTCGGGTGGGCACCACCTGCGACCAATCCGATGATGTGGGCCGCATCGACCATGAGGAGCGCCCCCACCTCGTCCGCGATCCCACGGAACGCCTCCCAATCGAGGATGCGGGAGTACGCGGAGAATCCGGCAACGATCATCTTCGGCCGCACCGACAGCGCCACCTTGCGGACCTCGTCCATGTCCACGCGCTCGGTCGAGGGGTCGACGCCGTACGCCTCGAAGCGATAGAGCATCCCCGAGAAGTTGACGTGCGATCCGTGAGTCAGGTGGCCGCCCTGATCCAGGCGCATGCCGAGGACCACGTCACCGGGATCGAGCAGCGAGAAGTAGGTCCCCATGTTCGCCTGAGCGCCGCTGTGAGGCTGCACGTTGGCATGCTCTGCGCCGAACAGGCTCTTGGCCCGGTCGCGGGCAAGATCCTCCATCTGGTCGACGACGGCGCACCCTTCGTAGTAGCGCCGGCCCGGATAGCCCTCTGAGTACTTGTTCGTGAACACCGAACCGCTCGCCTGCATGACCGCGCGCGAGGTGAAGTTCTCGCTCGCGATGAGGTGGATGCTGGTTCGCTGGCGCTCGGCATCGGCTGCGATGAGTCCGGCCATGGCGGCGTCGACTTCGGCCAGATGACGCTGATCGGTCATGGGGGGAAGCTCCCGGAGAGGCAGACAGTCAGGCTAGCGATTGGAGGCATCGCGATTGGCGGCGTCGCGCTCGGCTCGCCTCACCGAGTAGGCGTCGGCCGCACCGATGGCGGCGATGGGGAGGAGCGGGCCCAGCAGCATCCCGGCGCCCACCGACACCTGGACCATAATCCACACGTACACGCCGAGCATGCCGACGACGGCAGCCCGCAGGGGGATGCTGTGATCCTTCTCGATCCGCAGGGCTATGACGGCTCCGGCACCGAGGCCCACGACAACCGGTGTAACCGGTTCGTTGGTGACGAATGGAAGCCACACCGTGATGGCGAATGCGATTGCGCCCGCAAACAGCGAGGCCCTGATCCAATTGGGTCGCTTCGACACGTATGCGATGCCCGCCATCACCACGGGGATCATCATCAGCCCCACACTCAGCAGGACCCCGACATTGGTCTCGAGACCGCTCTCGTCGTCTTGAGCGAGCACCGCGCCCACCAGCATCCAGAAGGTTGCTAGCGACAGGAGCGTGCCAAAACCGACCGCCGCCCACTTGCGCCGCATCGTGATCGGCTCGTCCTCTGCAGGAGCGAACAATGAGGGCGCCCCCTCGCGGCGCGACGACCGCTTCTTCTGCGGAGGCTCCGCCGGTGCTGCGTACCCCCGCCTGGGGCGCTCCCGACTGCTGCTCTGGCCCGGCCTGCTCACTTCGTCTCCCACTCGATCGGTCCCGGCCGCAGCACGACCGGCTCGGGCCCGGTTACGTCCACAACCGTAGACGCATCTCCGCCCATCGCGCTCCCGGGCAGGTACACGGCAACCGAATCTCCCAGCATTGTCCGCGCCCATGCATCATCGGTGGCCGGCCTGATCCCTGCGGGGTTGGCACTTGTTGCGGCCACCGGCCCGAACTCGGACAGCAACTCGAGCGCCACGGGATGATCCGGCACCCTGATCCCGACACTGCCGGTGTCGGGATCGCCCACGCAGTCGGGAAGCCCGGCGACTCTCGGAACGACCAGGGTCAGCGGGCCAGGCCAGTGGGCGAGCGCTGCTGACAGGGCCGCACCCTCGATGACTCCGATCGACATGGCCTGGTCGACCGACGCCGCCAGGATCGGGATGGCCTTGTCCCGCTCGCGGTCCTTGGCGGCAAACAGGCGCTCCACGGCATCCGGATCGAAAGGGTCGGCCGCGATCCCGTACACGGTGTCGGTTGGGAACCCGACGACGAGACCCGAGCGAAGGGCTTCGAGCGCGGCTGCGACCTCTATCGACAACACGATGCTCCCTTGCGGGCAACCAGGATCCGATCACGACCTGCCAGATCGGGCCGCACATCCCGGTCGAACGCCCCGAACAGGTCGAGCACTGCGGGACCCTGGGTCTCGCCGATCTCACACACAAGCCACCCTCCGATCCCGAGCCACCAGAAGCCGTCGTCGGCAATACGCGTCAGCACTTCTGTGCCATCGGGCCCCGAAACGAGAGCACCGCGCGGTTCGTGATCACGAACATCCGGGGGCAGGCGCTCCCACTCGAACTCAGAGACGTAGGGCGGGTTGCTCACCAGCAGATCGATGCGCTCCATCAGGCGATCGGGCAGCGGTTCGAACAGATCGCCGTGGAGCCACTCGACGTCGAGTCCGAGCCGGTCGCCGTTCGACCTGGCCACATCAAGGGCATCCTCCGAGATGTCGACACCGATGACCCTCGCAGTCGGGAAAGCGTGCTTGAGGCCGAGAGCCAGGACGCCGCTCCCCGTACCGAGGTCGACGATCGTCGTGCCGGGGCCGGCATCCGCGAGGGAGAAGACGGCCTGCTCCCAGACCTGCTCTGTCTCGGGCCGCGGCACGAGCACGCGAGAGTCCACACTCACCTCGAGCGGTCCGAACTGCGCCGTCCCCTCGAGGTACTGCAGGGGCTCACCGTCGAGCCGTCGGGCAGCGAGCACGTCGATCGCTGACTGCTCGTCGGACGACGGCGGCGCGAGGATGAGTGCTGCGCGATCACGCCCTGTGACGGCCGAGGCGATGCGCGCTCTTTCGTGCTCGGGAAGTGCATCCATTAGAGAGATGGTGCCACGCTGCGGGACCAAAGAGTGTGCGACCGGTCCAACGGGGCGAACGGAGCACTCCCCGGATAGCCTTGCCGTATGCCGACAGAACCGTTTGGGACCTGGCCGTCGCCCATCAGCCCTCAGCTCGTCACCAGCGCCGGATTGCGCTTCACCGACTCGATCGAAGTAGAAGGTGACACCGTCTACTGGGTTGAGAGCCGCCCATCGGAGGGCGGTCGCAGCGTCATCGTGGGGCGAGCGCCCGACGGCGTCGTGACCGACGCCATCCCCGGGCACTCAAATGCCCGCAGCAGGGTCCATGAGTACGGCGGCGGCGCGTACGCGGTTGGCGGCGGCGCCCTGTTCTACGTCGAGTTCTCCGACCAGCGCATCCATCGGATCGACCACGGGCAGGTTCCCGTGCCGATCACTCCTGAGCCCCCGGAGCCCGCAGGGCTGAGGTACGCAGACATGGCGATCGGCGATGGGTGGCTGATCTGTGTGCGAGAGGAGCACGGTGGCGAGGACGAAGCGGTCAACACCCTCGTCAGGATCGACCTCGATGGAGCATCCCAACCCGAGGTGATCGCTTCGGGGCACGACTTCTACGCCACTCCCAGGATCTCGCCCGATGGATCCTCCCTCGCCTGGATCACGTGGGATCACCCCGACATGCCGTGGAACGGGTCGACCCTGTGGCTGGCCGATCTCGACTCATCCGGCCGACCCGGGCCTGCCCGCGAATTGGCCGGAGGTCGAACCGAATCCATCTATCAGCCCGAGTGGTCGCCCGACGGCACGCTCCACTTCGCCTCCGACCGCTCGGGTTGGTGGAATCTGTACCGCTGGACCGACGAGACCGCCAAGTCGATCGACCCCATCGACGCCGACGTGGGCATCCCGCAGTGGGTGTTCCGCACCCGCCGCTACGCATTCGTCGAGGATGGATCGATCCTCGCCGTCGTGGCCACGCCATCGGGCGACGTGATTCGTCACCTCGGGACCGGCGCGGAGCCCGTGACAATCCCCACTCCGTTTACCACGATCAGATCTACCTTCGCCATCGCAGGCAGAACCGCCTTCCTGCTCGGTGGCGCACCCGACGCCTTCATCTCGGTTGCCGCCCTCGACATCGACGACGGGGCGATCGAGATGATCCGGCAACCCGAAGGCGCCGCCTTCGGCGCCCACGCACTCAGCACGCCGGTGCCCATCACATTCGGCACGCCCGACGGCATCGCCCACGCCTTCTATTACCCACCGACCCTCGCCGATCACACCGCCCCCGATGGCGACCTCCCACCCCTGCTGGTGATGGGCCACGGTGGGCCCACCTCGGCCACCACGACGGTGCTGGATCCGGAAACCCAGTTCTGGACCAGCCGTGGGTTTGCGGTGATCGATGTGGACTACGGCGGGT
Source organism: bacterium (assembly GCA_013202595.1). Lineage (GTDB taxonomy): Bacteria > Actinomycetota > Acidimicrobiia > Spongiisociales > UBA11373 > JABMPV01. Next base: position 2,497 of record JABMPV010000321.1, on the reverse strand, counting down.
CGACCGGATACGGCAGGGCCTACTGGGAGAGGCTCGGCGGCACCTGGGGAATCGTCGACGTCCGCGACTGCGCCATGGCCGCTCGCCACCTCATCGACCAGGGCCTCGCCGACCCGGAGCGGATCTCGTTCAGGGGGTGGAGCGCAGGCGGCTACACGACACTGGCCGCGCTCGCATTCGATGACGTTGCAACTGCCGGTGCGAGCCACTTCGGAGTGGCCGATCTGTCGCTGCTCGCAGAGCACACCCACAAGTTCGAGAGCCGGTATCTCGATTGGCTGGTCGGTCCGTACCCGGCGGACCGGGCGGTATATGAAGCGCGATCACCGCTGTTCAACGCCGATGGCATCGATGCACCGGTGATTCTGTTCCAGGGTCTCGAGGACCGGGTGGTCCCGCCGGAGCAGGCCCGGCAGATGGAGAGTGCCCTGCGTGGCCGGGGAATCCCCGTGGCACTGATCGAGTACGAGGGTGAAGGCCACGGATTTCGTTCGGAGCACGCCCAGATCGCCACGATGGAGGCCGAGTTGTCCTTCTACGGCCAGGTGTGGGGTTTCCGGCCTGCAGATCGGGTCACACCCGTGGTCATCGACGGGCTGCCGGCAGACGGCTGATCGGTGCCCGCTCTCACCCTCGTCGGCCGGCGGTGGTGCCAGCATGCGGAGACCGCCAGTTGACCAGGGTACGCGCTGTCAGGAGAATGGCCTCATGACCCAGGCACCAACGATCCGTATCGCAGTAGTCGGCAACTGCCAGGCGCGCCCACTGGCCGTTGCCATACGGCGCATAGTGCCAAGGGCCGAGATCGTCGACACTGCCATCGTCCACCTGCTCACCGACGAGAACGAGGCCGAGTACGCCCCTACTCTCGAGAAGTCGGACCTGATCCTCTCGATGCTGGTGGCAGACACCTATCGCTGCTCATTCGTGCGCACCAACGCACTCAGGGAGCGCTACGGAGACAAGGTACGCGTGTGGCCAAATCTCTTCTATTCGGGCTACAACCCCGAACTCATGCACATCAGGGATCAGAGTCACGGTGCGCGATCAGGACCGCTCGGTGAATACCACAGCCGCACGATCATCGAGGCGTGGCGCAAGGGCCATACTGCCGAAGAAGCCGTATCGCTGGTCCGCGACATCGATCACAACCGCGCCCGGTACCTCGGCACGCCAGAGGAGTCCCTTGCTGAACTCAGTCGTCGCGAAGCCCTGACCGATCTCGAGATCGTCGACTTCATCGGGGAGAACCAGCAACGGGAGCGCCTCTTTCTGACGTTCAACCATCCGAGTTGGTCACTCATCCAGGAGGCCGCACGGAGACTCGCAATCTCGGCCGGACTCAATCCGGTCGCTCCCGATCCCCAGGCGCCCTTGCCGTGGAAGATCCCGGAGCCACTCGGCCAGATTCGGCTCCCGGTCAACGCGTGGGTCGTATCCGAGTTGATGCCCCAGTTCCAGGACGAGACCGGCTATCGCGGGCACGAGGTCCCCGGGTTCGGCCGCCCGCCGGAGATGGGAAGAGGGCACCTGTACTCACTCGACGAGTTGGTTGCAGCCTTCTTCGACGGCTACGACCAGAGCCCGACCGGCCTCGACGAATGACCAGACCCGCCGGCAGCGGGTGTGCTGGCCCCCACGCACCCGTTCCAATGCGATTTCGACCCCGCCTCGGACCCACTCCGACCACCAAACGTGGGAGACATCATCTGAAGCGTCGGCATATGGACGAAGGAGAATGGCGATAACGACCACGATCTGTGGTCGAAATCCCATTCAGATGTCGGCATATCGAGGCGGTGCACGTCTCGGTGACCCGCCTGGCGGGCCATCGGCACGCTCACCCAACACTCGGAGAGTAAGAGATGCCCGGATCATGCAATCGTGACGACGACCGTCGAAGGCGCTGGTTCGGATGGGCTTCGCTGATCAGGGTGGGATCCGGTGGTGCTCACCTCCGGCTCGATGTCGCCTCTCCTCCAGACGGGCGACGTCGTCATCGCCGAGCCACTTGGCGGACTCGGCTTGTCCCCAGGGACGATCATCGTGTTCGAGGATCCGAGCCAGCCTGGCCTGATCACCCACCGCATACCCGACCCGTCGCGACACCGATCCCCGCGGACCGGCTCAAAGCGGCGCTCTCGTGGGGCATCACCGCCGCCGTGCTGGCAGCCGTTCTGATGCCTGCGGCCTGGGGCGGAGCCATCGCCCCAGCACGCGCCGCATTCGGCGTCACAACATTGAACTCCGCAAACAGCTTCACCGCCGCCACCTCGTTCTGCACACCCGGCGGGCAGGCGGTCTACGCCACGTCCGACGCCTACGTCGATGAGAACAGCCCCAACTCGAACTATGGAACGGCGGCGTTGCTTATGATCCGGCCGTTCATTGCGACCGCAACGGCAGAACGGTACACCTTGGCACGTTCGCCCTACCGACGACCCCTGCGGGCTGCAGCGTCACGTCGGCCAACCTGCGGCTCAACACCTTCCTCGGC
>JABMPV010000320.1 GCA_013202595.1 bacterium | reverse complement strand
GTGACACCCGCTCTCCACTGCGCCCCACTCTGCCCCATCCCACCCCACTTGTCAACCCATTCGCCCCCCAATCTCCCCCTATTCACCCTCGATCCCCCCTCGACTCCCCCACATCGCACCCAACCGGTACGCTGCGCGCATGCTCAACGGACGACGAGTCGTGGTGACAGGCGGGTCTTCGGGTATCGGACGCTCCCTGGTGAGGGCCTATGCCGCACAGGGCGCTCGGGTGCTCGCCGTGGCCCGAAGAGAAGGGGATCTGGCGGCCACGGTCGCCGGCACGCCCGACGGATCGACAGGTCTGGTCGCAGCCGATCTCACGACCGATGGCGGCCGACGGGCCGTGGAGACGGCTGCCGAGCACGCATGGGGGGCGGTCGACGTCGTCGTCCACGCGGCAGGCACCCTCGGACCGGTCAACGACCAGCCCGGATCGACACTCGAGCAGTACCCACCGGATGATTGGTACCGGGTCTTCGAGGCCAATGTCTCTGCCGTGCACTTCCTGCACCAGCGTTTGGCCGGCTTGCTGGCCCGGGGCGACCACCCCGCAGTGATTGGCGTCTCGAGCACCGTCGGAAGGACCGTGCGCGCCAGGTGGGGCATGTATGCCATCTCGAAGGCCGGTCTCGAGGCCTGGCTCGACATCCTCGATCAGGAGTGGGCCGGCATGGTGTACTCGGTGAACCCTGGAGGAACTGCCACGCCGATGCGGGCAGCAGCGATCCCGGACGAGGACCCTGCGACCATCCCGACGCCGGACGACGTCGCTCCCCTATTCCTTCGCCTCGCCCACCCATTCTGCCCCGAACCGAGCGGATCGAAACTCGACGCGCGTGACTGGCTTGACGCAGATCCGTGGGAGGGCCTGCGCGGCGACGGCCTCTCTGCCTAACCTCGGGTTCCCGAGGAGGACACAACCATGCATGTGCTCATCGCCACCGACGGCGCGCTCGACGCCGCCGTCGCAGCGGAATTTGCCACCCGATTGTGCGGAAGTGACGGCCGGGTGACCGTGATGACCGTCATCGAGATCAACCGCAACATGTTGCGGGACCTCAGAGGTATCTATGGCGAGCAGAACTCCCCACGGATCGACACCGACGTGGAATACGTTGGGCGGGCATCGGGAGGAACCGGGGTTTCCCGTGCCTGGCCCGGAGACGACGAGATGCTCGGGCGCTATCTCGAACAGCAGAGCGAACTCCGCACCGGAGGAATGGTCACCGCACTCGCAGAACTCGGTATCACAGCGGAGGTACTCGCCATCGAGGGTGAGGATGCTGCCGGAGAGATCATCAAGGCCGTCGCCCACATCGACGCCGACATGGTGTTCGTCGGCAGCCACGGTCGCGGCCTGTTCGACGGAGTCCTGGGCTCTGTGGGCACCAAGGTGGCCAGACGCTCGCCCCGACCCGTGCTTGTATTGAGGTCGAAATGAGCGAACACCACCAAACCCCAGAAGCGCCGAAGAGGTGGATCGGACCTCTCGTCGGCTTCATGCTCCTCGCAGTCGTCATAGCGATCCTCGTCGTCTCCAATCCCGATCGGGTCCCGATCGGGTGGGCCGGTTTCGAATGGGACGCCCCGCTCTGGCTGGTCCTCGTGATCACCTTCGTGGCGGGCGCCATCCTCGTGCCGCTGGGACGGAACCTCGTGCGCAGCTACCGGCGCCGGAGCCGGAAGAAGGCCTTCGAGTACGAGGAAGCCCTCCGCAGAGCCGAGGAAGACGGCGGCTAAGAGCCGACGGTGCTGGTTGAGCGCGAACACGCCGACCGACGGACATCGAAGCATCCCGGGGATTGGTCTCATCTGCCTCCTCTGGAAGCCCGCGCCCATCCGGCGAGGTCAGGGGTCCTGAGGGGCCTCTATTGAAAGTTCGCTATCGATTGTGAGCGGCCTGTTGGTGGGGATGCTGCCGTGAATGTCAAGGGTCCGCTCGGGGGTGAGCCGTATTTCGAGTTGGAGCAGCTCGTATATGCGGCGTTGCGTTGGTGGATCAGTGTCGGCGAGGCGTTCTTGGGCGTCGGCGGCAATTGCCTTGAGTTGCGACAGTTGAGAGCCCGCTTTGGTGGCTCGTCGTTCCCAAGCGACGATCTTGTCGAGGTGGTTTCTGAGATCTCGGCGCTCGTCTTGGATCTGGTCGAGCGAAGCGGCGAGTTGGGTGTCTGTGATCTGGTCTCGGGCGTGGGTGCGGATAACTCCGACTTCTTCGAGGTCGAGTTCATCGAGGCGTCTGGCGATGGTGGCCCGCTGATCGGCGTTCTGGGGCTTGGCGTGTTGGGCGGCAGTGAGGTGGTGTTTCGCTGCGTCCTCCAGGCGGTCGGGGTCAGTGAGGAGCCCATAGATCGCCTCCCAGACCGTCACCTCAAGGTGGTCCGCTGAGAGATAGCGTGGGAAGTGCGGGCAGCGTTCCTCCTTCGGGATCGGTGGGAGGACTCGGGAGCACTTGTAGTACCGCCTGCCGTACTCCTTGCGGTAGACACCAGAGATGGAGCCGCCGCATTCGCACTTGAGGTAGCCGGTGAGTGGATAGAACTTGTTCTTGGCCTTGGAGCCTGGCAGCGCCCGGATGACAGCTTGGACGGCGTCCCAGCGGGCCTGGGTGAGGATTGGGGGGATCTTGAAGGTGACAGGTCCGGTTGAGTGGTTGTAGGTGAAGGTGCCGGTGAGGTGCTCCTTCTTCAACTGGAACGCAAGGTTCTGGAAGAACCACGGTTTGCCTGAGCGGGTGAAATTCCCGGTCCCGTTGAGGACTTCGGTTGCGGTCCACGTGCTGTGGGCATGATCCAGGATCAGCGAGGCGGCTTCACGGATGACCCCGGCTTCCCCTTCGTTGACAACGAGGACCTTGTGACGCGACCCCGCTGGGTCTTGTGCGAGGTTGTAACCGAACGGCGGTGGTCCACCCATCCAGAACCCGGCGCGGGCGGTAGCGAGAAGCCCGGCGCTCATCTTGGCGGTACGGAGGTCCTGTTCGAGCGCGGAGGCTGCCCCAAGGACGGTGGCCACGAAGCTCCCGGAGGGATCGGAGAGGTCCCGGTCGCCTGAAGGTGTGGCGAGGGTGATACCTGCCCGCTTGAGGCGGTCACGGATCACCGCAGCGGTGAGTTCGTCTCGGGCGAGGCGTGACTCGTCAACGATTGCCACGACGTCAAGTGACCCTTCATCGGCGGAGTTGAGGAGGTCCAAGAGTGCGGGGCGGTTCTCGATTCGTTCACCGGAGATCCCTGCATCAATGTAGAGGCGAAATGACCAGCCGCGATCCTGGGCGAGTTCAGTGAGTACCCGTTGCTGGTCTTCGAGGGAGAACCCTTCCTCAGCCTGTTGGCGGGTAGAGACCCGTATGTAGAGGGCGGCGTTGGTGTCAGGCATCAGCGTGGGCCTCCTTGAGGCGTGCGGTCATCGAGTGGGCCTCTTGGTCGAAGGTGGCTGTGGCGAGCAGCCGGGCGTTTCGTTTGCCGTTCATGACCTTGGTATCACGCCCTCCGATGAGTTGATCGAAGTGTCCCCCTCGCCCAAAGGTGACTGCGTAGGGGATGGCTCGCAGTAACGGGAGATGCGCTGTGATCGGGGGATGAGGATCCTGGTGCGGTCGGAGCGACCCGATCAGTTCACAGAAGGCGATCGCGGCGAGCCAGTTCTCGTAGCCCCGTTCGTAGAGGTCTTCATCGAGCACGAGCGGATGTGTGGAATCAAGCGGTTCGGTGATATCGGAGATGGTCTGGAGGGCAGCCTTGCGTAGGAAGCGGAACCCCAGCGTGTGGATCCCGACACAGTCGTCGCACACGACCCGCATGCTGTCGTGACCCTCTCGTGCCGCCATCGCCAGGTCAACGACCGAGGAGTGTTCCATCCGGATCCCATCGGACGCCTTGGGGCCTCTGAGCCATCGCCGAACCACCAACTGCCGATCATGAACGGTCACCAGGGCTCGACGGGAGCGGGTACTGGCGGCTGGGCAGCGGACTACCACCAGCCGACGCGGAACGATAAGCGATGCCATCAGGGCCCTGCCTGTTTCCCGGTACGCCACCAACACCGGGGAATCCGAGTCCTCGACCTGTGTGGGGTCGGCCTTCAAGAGGGCCGCACACATGATGGCTGACAACTGGTTCGCAAGGCCCGATCGGTCTAACACTCTTAGCACCCATGTCGACTGCTACGGGTAGCGTAGCGGGTAGATCACACGCGTGTCATTATGAGTGGCTATGATGGCCACTGTCTGTAGTGGTGTTCCCCACCAAGAAGCGGGGTAGCGAGCGGCAATCAACCGCCTTCTTCCATCCGGGAGGCGGTAATGACCGTACACCCTGCTGTAGACCCTTGTACCCCTGATACACCCCCACCCCCGGGGGAACCCCGACTCTGGTTCACCGAACGCTTTGACCCTGAGGCGGCGGACGCGCTGTGGGCGCTGGCCCTTGCCCCTGGGTGGGGCCAGCGATCACGGCCGGACGCTGCCGGAGGCGATGCACCGGTCGGAGACCACGGCGCGGAGATGGCGTCGTGACTGGCCAGGAATTCGATCCGGCCTTCGCTGAGCGGTATCTCGGCTGGCTCATCAACCGGAACCACTCGGAGTTGGCCAAGGTCACACCTGATCGTCATGCCGCGTTGCGGATGATCCGTGCCCTCGTCGCTTCTGAGGTACCGGACTGGTGGCCGGTCCCTGACCAGAGGCGAGTCGTCTCACGTATCCACCTGGTGGCACGCCGAATCGCTGCATACCAACTGAGGCTCGCATTCGACGGCGACCGCTACCACGTGATCGCACCCGCGGAGGAGCAACTCGGACTCTGGTCACGGCCGATCAGCGCCGACGCTACCGGCACCCTCCCGGTCCTCGGATCCGCATCCAATCTGGCCGACCTAGCAACCGAGATCGAGCGGATCACCGACCGGATACAAGCCAACCAGACGGACGATGGGACACAGTGAACGGGGCGGCCGCAAGGCCGCCTCTTCTTCTCTTGATCTACTCACGCATACTGCGGAACCCCCACCCCAACGTCGCGGACTGGTTGAATGTCGACGCTCACGAGGAGGTCGGCTCCTCCGGGCCCCATGGGGAGAGATCATTCCTGCTCCGTGTCGTGGCGTGAGATGCCCAGATTGCGGGCCCACCATCAAAGTGCGCGAAGCCATTGGGACCATCATCTGGCAGCTCATCAAGGCCGACCACGCCCGGTACGCGGTCCTCACCATTCCCCACTTCGATTGGACCATGGACCAGTTGCGGCGGGAGGTGAACGAGGTCGTCCGACGTATCAGACGATGGGGCTACGCAATCGAAGCCGCCTACATCATCGCCGAGTTCGAAGCAGACACCGGATACCACGTCGATTTCTACTCCTATGGGGACTACATCGATCAGAAGATCTGGCAGAAGGCCAATCGTGCCGAGATTGTGAACATCCAAGAGATCAAGGCCAACAAGAGCCGCACTATCGGATACGCGTTCAAGGAAACACTCGGATACGCATTCAAAGCGACCGAGGGCGGATTGGAACGCCACCTCGAACTCAACGGCGGCAAGCTATACCGCACAACCCGGAGCTTCTACGGATCGCTCACCAGGCGAGAAGCCGAGGTAGCCGGACGCGCCCACAAACGGGCTGAGCAAGGGGAATCCCGATGGGAAGTGCTCTACGGAGGCTCAGATCGCAAGACCCCCCCCTGGCGAGGGTGCTCATCTCGTCGCCATGGCCGAAGCAGCTGCGGCACGGCGGCGATCGGCGTAGCCGAGACCTCTCGTAAGAGAAGAAGAAGTTCATCACACAGTTGCGGTCTCACAGAGACCTGAGCGCGGTCGGTGGTTCGGTGCGCCGCTGCTCCATCTGGGGTTCAAGCGTGTGATGGGGGAATCGGCGAGGCGGGCGATCCGTCCCCGACCGTCTCAACCACGCACACGCCGGCGGTGGCGATCCGCACTGCTCAGGCATCCGCAAACGGTCACGGCATTAGCGAGGAGCTGACGCACACACTGGACGGCGCGAACGGGCAAGCTATCGCCTTCGCCCAAAACACCCGCGACGAGGTTCGACAGATCAACGG
>JABMPV010000319.1 GCA_013202595.1 bacterium | reverse complement strand
CTACAGGCGAGTTTATTCCGCGGTTGTTGTTCATTGGTGATCGTACGTTGGATTCGACCTGCCGGATTCGCAGAGTCGGGTTCGCCAAGGGTCTGCGTGCATTGGTACGGCACATGATCGTGGGTGTGGGGTTGTACCAGGGCGTGGAGTTTCTGCTGGAGACTTCGCTGCTGGATCTGGTGAAGAGCAGCGGCCTGTTCTTCCGGCGGTTTCTTGCGGCAATGGCGTTCCTGCGGCAGTCGAGTGTGTTTGTGCTGGAACTTGGCCGCGACCCCGAGCGGAACGCTTCCACCATAATTTCGTTTCTTGATGAGCAAGGTTTAGGTCGTATGCGTTAGACAGCCTCTGGCCGACGAGGCGAGGTGGGAGAAACCGGTTCGTGAGGTCTTTGCGACAGTTTGTGGTGATGCTCGATTTCGGGTCGATGCATCGCATCTTCTCGGCCATCTACGCTCTTGGCGTGCGCGTTGTCGTCGTCAGGATGGCGAGGCGCCCCGCGGTTCACGCCATCCATATTCTGCTCTGAGCGGGGGCTGACCTGTTCTTGTCGAAAAGCCGGACTATCGCGAGAGTGACCAGGGCCAATCCGTGCCTGTGACCACTGTCAGACCACGGAATTTCGCATGATTCGATCGGACGCTCGGCCACGGAGCCCGACTGATGCAACCATCCTGTTTCAGGTCACGGAGCCGTTGACAGTCCGCGCTATCGAGAGTAGAAGTAGTGCTGGCCGCGGTCGAATCCCCGAGTTCCTGAGACATGCCGGAAGCCGTCGTACACAGCAGGCTCGAAGACGACCTGATCATCCCGCCCACCGGCCTGGAACTGATCGCGGTGGACCACTGCAACGTCAGCTGCAAGTCCTGCAACCACGGGTCGCCGGCGCTCAAGGAGTGGTCGGCCGATCCCGATGTCGTCCTTCGGAACCTGTCGATTCTGGCGAAATACTATCGACCCAGATTCATCAAGGTGCTGGGCGGCGAGCCACTCCTGCATCGGAACCTGCTCGAACTGATCCGCGCCGCCCGCGCCAGCGGCATCTCCGATTACTTCTTGTTGTTGACCAACGGCGTGCTGCTGCACGAGATGACGGACGACCTGTGGCAGGAGTTCGACGAGGTCGAGATCTCCATGTACCCTGGACTCGGTCTTAGCGACGACAACCTGACCGGGGCTCGGCAGAGGGCCCGCCGTTTCGGTAAGAAGCTGACCGTCAACACGTACGACTTCTTTCGCCCAACCTTCTCGCTCGTCGGTACGAACGACGAGGCTCTGGTCCGGAAGATCTACTCCGCCTGCAAGATCGCCAATTGCTGGGGCTGTCATGCGATCTACCAGGACTACTTCTACAAGTGCGCCCAGAGCATCTGCATCCCGAGGCTGGTCGAGCAGGCGCCCGATGTGGACGGCGTCGAGATCCGGGATGTGGAGGGCTTTCAGGCCGAGCTACTCGCGTTCGTGAACGCCCCGACCCCGCTGGCATCCTGCAAGCACTGCGTGGGTACGGTTGGCAAGCAAGAAGAGCACACGCAGATACCTCGCTCCCGGTGGAAGATAGAGCTGGACCAGCCTACCGAGGATCTGATCGACTATGACTGGATGGAGCATTCGCTGGTCTGGAAGGACTGCCACGATGACTGCAAGATCCCCACGGACCTCGGCTGGGACAAAGCTGCGCGGGCCGGTTCCTGGTGGCAACGGGTGCTTCGTCGGAACTAGTGTGCCGGGCTCAGGGCGGGCAGTCTCGCAGGGCGGGATCTCGCTCGACGAGACCCGAGTCCGTTGCAGCGGTTCCCCTTAATGTGCGGAAACTCAAACGATCGTTGGTTCGGTGGGCGTCATCCACCACTGCTTGGGATTGCGTGTGATGTCCGCCGGATGCAGCGGTCGGGTCGGCAGTTCGATCACAAACATCGCTTAGCAGGCGAGCTGTGGCCGCTTGCCCTTCAGGCGCTCCGGCAGGATCTGCTTCTCTTCTTCGAGATACGCGATCACTTCGAGTTGCTGGCAGTTGATCCAGCCAGCGACCAACACGATCTGCCACGGATGCAAGACTCAGATCATGAAACGCGATCATATGGCGGGCCGCAAAGGCGCCCAAACCATCTATCGACCGGGCGAGATCACCCGCACCACGTCGAATGCAAGTCGCTGATTTCAAGCCCTTTGCACACTGATCGAGTTCTCTTACACTAGGGGTTGGGGCACACGCCCTGAACTACGCCGGGCATAGGGAACAGGCCCTTGAAAATGCTTCGACAGGTTGTGGTGATGCTCGATTTCGGGCCGATGCATCGCGTGTTTGCCGCGATCTACGGCCTGGGTCTGCGTGTCGTATTGTCCAGGATGACGAGGCATCCTGCGGTTCATTCGGTATATGGGTGGGGGTCCTATTTTGAAGGGACGTATCTTGCCGGCCAGTCGGACATTGATCTTGGGATAGTGATCAGCGAGGACTATTCGCGTGATGAAGGCACGTATAGCGATGTAGCCCGGTGTTACAACCGTTGGCGGTGGTTGTTCCCGTTTCTGGGCCGTTGGGATGAGAAGGAAGGGAGTCTGATTTTTCTTGAGGAGGTAGTCGCGGGATTTCCGGTGCTTGCGTCATTCCGTGTGAAGGTGAAGCAGGGCCGAGTTGAGCATCTATACGGCGAGCCGTTCCCGGTCGATTTTGGCGATGACGGTGCGACGGAAAGCGAGATCATTGAGGAAATAGACACGCTTGTTCGTCTTGCCCTGCTCAAAGGTGAGCAGCACAGTCGAAGGCTGTTGTTCTGGAAGCGTTTGTTCACGAAGCTGTTTGTGCTTTCGACGGATTTGAGGTTGTCCGGGCTTCTTGACGAGGCGAAGCGGCAGTCTGAGTTAGCGTTCCTTGGTGAAAGTGATCGAAAGCTTTACGGGCGCACGGGCCAGGCGGAGGATATGTTCCGCCGGTTCGTTGCCCTGGTGAAGCAGATTCTACAGGCGGTCAAGGATCGCGAGGCCGCGATCCGGATTAGTTACAGGCCCTATCCGGCCAACCATGCGGTGGTCGAATCAGAATCGGCTTGTCCCGATGCGCTATTGTCCGGGTCGGGCATTCGTATAAGAAGTTTCAGGGAATTGCCTTCCGGCCCGATGGGCCTCGTGCCGCACCTTTACTATTTCCCGATCGACAAGCCGGTACCGTTCGTCGAGTTGGAGGATGGTGCGTACCGGGATGTTCGCAGACTTATTCTCGCGATGGGTCAGGGCAAGGCGAAAGGCGGTGCATATCTTCTTCGCGTTGAAGGGTTGCTCTTCGTTGTGACCGACGAGGGTACGTACGTCGATGTTGTTCCGCTCGATCCGCTGCTTTTCGCCAATGTTTACGCCCGACTCGAAGGCAAGCTGTCTTTTGAGATGCCCCGGTGCATATGCGAACAGCAGCGACATGACGCCGAGCAGACCTTTGCCGGTCTTGAGTCCAACTACGGCAAGCATGACGGTAGGCTGACGAAGTACTCGTATCCGTGCATCTTCACGGAAGACGATGTTGACACGCTGTGTGATACGTTCGAGTTCTTCCGCTCATATGTCGCCCACGCCGACGACTGGGTGTACAT
>JABMPV010000318.1 GCA_013202595.1 bacterium | reverse complement strand
GGTGGGGGAGGTGGGGGGGGGGGTGGCGGTGGCGGTGGCTTCCACCCTGTCGACAATCCACACGACATGCAGATCTCTTTGCGAAGGGGGATCTCTGCCCCACAGTTGGTGCAGAGCGATTGGTTTCCGTACATCACAAACCTTCACCCGCCTTCTCGATCAACCTGTCAGAGGCCCGCACCACCGGATAGGGCCATCAGACCTCACCTCCGGGAGAAGGGGTGGGCCGACCCGAGAACCCGCCCCCGGGCGAGTCACGAAACCACTGTTGCCACCTCGGAAAATGCCCCCTCAGGAGGCAGTTCCATCGGCTCCCGCACCAGCCACGGCGGCGATGCCCGCCCGATGGGACCTCTGCCCCTATCGCCGCAATCACATGCGGCACAGAGTGATGTCGAGGCGAGGAGAGGACGGTCGTGGCGGCTATCACACGTTCGGCCGTCGTCGCCCGTTCGGCCGTGGTTGCCGTTGCCTTGGTGGTCCTCGTCGCTGCCTGTAGTGACGATGACGCCGTGACCACGACCGCTACCACAGCCTCAGATACTCTCCCCGCAGTCACCCACACGATGGCGCCGTCGCGCGACGACGTGTCGGCGTGGGAGCCCGCCCATGAGATTCCAATCGACCAGCAGGAGAGTCTCGCCCTCCTGCTCGGATCGAGCGGTGCGTGGATGCTGCTTCCCACTGCGGCTCCGATAGAGGGACCGACCTCAGCCGAGGTCTTCACCCTCACCCCGGGGAACGATCCGGCCGCGGTCACGTACAACCTGGTCGTTCGGCCGGCCAGGTCGGGTGCGGTGGTGCTGAGCCTCTCCAACAGCCCGGCCGACCTGGACCCGTGCACGAGCCTCTTTTCGGATCACGCCCCGATTGTGGTTCGGGGTGTCGAGGGCTGCGCCCAGACGATCGATGGCGGCGTCGACTTCCTGAACTGGGTCGAGGACGGTCGCTGGTTCAGCGCCCAGTGGGATGAGATCGAACTCGGTCTCGTGGTGTCCTGGTTGGAGACCTGGAGACGCATCCCGCTGATCACCCAGAACGCACCAGAGGGGTGATCAGACTCGCCTGACGGACGATCGGCCCGTGTACGGGTCTCGGTCTGGTCCCCCGATGGGGGGCCATCGCGTTCACCTCGAGCAGGGATGGCAACCGCGAGATCCACCTGGTCGGCCCGACCGGGGAAGATCTGATCCGCCTCACCGACAACGCCGTGCTCGACGGAATCCCGGCCTGGCGGCCGTAGCGGGTCGACGTCGCTACGGACCGATGACCGACGACTGACGATCGACGACTGATTCCGACAACTACCGTTCCCCCGTGGTCTGGAGCGCACGACGATGACATGGGAGTCCTGGCTGACGGTGGCGGTCGTCGCTGTTGCGGTGGTCGCGCTGGCCCGTGAGATGGTGCCGCCGTCGATGGCGATCCTCGGTGCGACAGTGACGCTGCTGGTCGCCGGCGTCCTGGAACCCGCCGAAGCGTTCTCCGGGTTCTCCAATCCGGCTCCCGTGAGCGTCGCCGGCCTCTACGTCGTGGCCGGAGCCATCGAGAGGACGGGCGTCCTCAACGGTGTCATCGGGCCGGTGCTCGGGAGTGCGCGGGGCGAGCGGACGGCGATGGCGCGGTTGCTCGTGCCTGCTGCAGGGATGTCGGCGGTGCTCAACAACACGCCGATCGTTGCGATGCTGGTCCCGGCGGTGTCACGCTGGGCGCACCGCAATGGGCGGTCGGTGTCGCGGTACTTGATGCCGCTGTCGTTCGCCGCACTGCTCGGCGGGACGCTGACGGTGATCGGCACGTCGACCAACCTGGTGGTGTCCGGGCTGCTCGAGCAATCGGGGAGAGATCCGTTCGGGTTCTTCGAGGTGGGGACCATCGGTCTGCCGGTGGCCATTGCCGGATTGATCCTGGTGATTGCGCTGGCGCCGATCGTCCTGCCCGAGCGGAAGCCTGCGCGGCGTGACATCGAGGGCGACGTCCGTGAGTTCGTGCTCGACATGATCGTGGAGGCCGGCGGACCGCTCGACGGAGTCACGGTCGAAGTGGGGCATCTGCGCCACCTGGCCGGGGTGTTCCTGGTGCAGGTGACGCGCGGCGACCGGGTGATCGCACCCGTGGCTCCGACGACCGAACTCCGCGGCGACGACCACCTCCGGTTCGTCGGCCTCGCCGGTGATGTGATCGACCTCCACAACACCAGGGGCCTCATTCCCGAGGCCGAGGATCACATCGCAGGATTCGACACGACCCAGCAGGTCTTCTACGAGGTGGTCGTCGGCCCCGCATCGCCTCTGGTCGGCCACTCGCTCAAACAGATGGATTTCCGCAGCAGATACCAGGCAGCGGTCGTTGCGGCGCACCGTGCCGACCACCGGGTCGAGGGCAAGCTCGGTGAGCTCCGGCTGCGGATCGGCGACACGCTGCTGATCGTGGCGTCGCGAGCGTTTCGGAGCAGGTGGTACGACCGGAACGACTTCCTGCTGGTCTCGCGCATCACGGGATCAGAGCCGGCGCGCTCGGCCAAGGGAAAGGTCGCCCTCGCCATCGGGGCCGGCGTTGTCCTGGCCGCAGCCACCGGTCTGACCGGGATCCTCGAGGCGTCGTTGGTCGGAGCGTTCGCCGTCGTGGCACTCGGCGTCCTCACACCCAACGAGGCGAAGGCATCGCTGGACTTCGACGTCCTGGTCGTGATCGCTTCGGCATTCGGCCTCGGAGCCGCGATCTACAAGACCGGCCTGGCCGACCTGATCGCCGACGGCATCATCACCACGCTCGATGGGTTCGGGTCGATCGCGGTGGTCATCGGGTTGCTCCTGGCGACCATGGCGCTCACCGAGATGATCACCAACAACGCCGCCGCCGTGCTCATGTTCCCGATTGCCATGGCGGCCGCTGCCGAGATCGGGATCGACCCGAGAGCCATGGCGATCGTCGTCGCCATCGGGGCATCGGCCTCGTTCCTGACGCCCATTGGCTACCAGACCAACACCATGGTGTGGGGTCCCGGGGGGTATCGATTCAGTGACTACGCCCGCCTCGGCACCGCCCTGTCACTCGCCACGATCGTGACCGTGGCCGTGATGGTCCCGATCGTCTGGCCGTCCTGAGGCACCGTCTGCACCTCGATGAGGTCAATGCTCAACGTTCCACGGATTTCGGTCAGGTCAGTGACCGACGACTTCAGAGATCATCGCCTCGATCTGTGGCCTGCTGATGGCTCCGTAGGCGACCCGGACGAACTCTCCACTGCCGTCGATCACGTATGTGGCCGGCAGGCCCGGCGCGGGGTAGTGGATGTCGACCAGGCCGTCCACATCGTGGGCCAGCGGATACGACACCCGCACCTCCTCGGCGAAACCGAGCGCCGAAGCGGGGGTGTCCTCGACGGCGATTCCCACGAACTGCACCTCGGGGTGGGCGAGTGCTGCTGCATCGAGATCGGGCATCTCGACGCGGCACGGGTAGCACCAGGACGCCCACAGATTGAGGATCACGGGGCGACCATCGGTGGCGATGTGATCGGAGAGTCGGAAGGTGGCACCGTCGAAGAATGCCGTCACGGTAAAGTCCGGTGCTGCGCCCGATCTCGGCGCTCCGGGAGGGGCGGCGCTCCCTTCGACTGTGGTCCTTGTCGAATCTGCGGACGACCCGATCAGCTGAGAGCCGATGACTCCGACCAGCACCACCACGGTCATCAGCAGCGCAAAGCTGCCCGTGCGATGGCGTCGGGGCGGCGATTCGACGATATCGGGAGAGGTGGGTTCCACGACCCGGAACGGTAGCCGCAGTCCAGGTCTGTCGGATCGGTACCATCCAACGCTCTCACCAGGAGACGACGTGTCCTGGGACGACATCACAGACAGCGTCGACCCCGCCAGGGTCCCACCCGGTCAATATGTGACGGAGCGCTTCCCGGTGCTCCACGTCGGAGTGGTGCCCGACGTGGATCTGGCGTCATGGGACTTCACCATTGGTGGGCTGGTCGAGCGTCCCATCGGCCTCAGCTTCGACGAGATGGGGGAACTCCCTTCGATCGAGGTCGTGGCCGACATCCACTGTGTGACCAAGTGGTCCAGGCTCGACACCCGCTGGGAGGGCGTCGCCGTGGCCGACCTCCTGGAGATGGCTGGGCCGTCTCCCGAGGCGACCCATGTCGTGGTGAAGGCTGAGCACGGGTTCACGACCAACTTCCCCCTCGAGGACTTCGCCCGCGAGGGCAATCTGTTCGCATATCGGTTCGGGGGCGAGGCGCTCGATCCGGATCACGGCTGGCCGTTGCGCCTCGTGGTGCCCCACCTCTACTTCTGGAAGTCGGTCAAATGGGTCAGGGGATTCGACCTCGTGGCCGGCGACCGGCCCGGCTTCTGGGAGCGAAACGGGTATCACATGTACGGTGACCCGTGGCGTGAGCAGCGCTACTGGGGCGACTGAATCAGGCGTCGAAGATCCTGACGCCGGACGCTCGCGATGTGTCCACCGTGATGCCGATGCCGGGGGCATCGGGGCTGCTGACCATCCCTTGCTCCATCTGAATCGCCCCGGCCCATGGGTCATCTGCGAAGTACCGATCGGACGTTGCTATGTCGGCCATGGCGACGTCCGACATCGTTGCCAGCGCCAGGGTGTGGGCTCTGCCGACAGCGGATTCGAGGAGGCTGCTCACCTTGATGGCCACGCCGTGAGAGCGGGCGTGGGCCATGACGCGCAGGCAGCCGTCGACGCCGATCCGCCCCGGTTTGACGGCCACCACGTCGGCGGCTCCGGCCGCCATGGCCTCTGCAGCCGCTGCGGGTGACGAGATCGATTCGTCGAGGACCACCGTTACCCCGGGCCCGCGCAACTGCTTGTGTGCCTCGAGATCGCCGGGGGCGAACGGCTGCTCGATGTAGGCGGCGAGCGCCGCGACCTCCCGCACGAGGGAGTCATCGGCTCTGTCGTACGAACCGTTTGCGTCGACCCCGACGGTGATGTGAGGAAACGCCCCGATCACCGCCCGCACCGCGGGCGCATCGCGTCCTGGTTCGATCTTGAGCTTGATGGCTGTGTAGCCCGCTTCGACGACGGCCGCGACGGCTTCGAGCAATGTGGCGATGTCGGGGGCGATCCCGATGGCAGCGCATGCCGGGGTCTCGGCCTGCTGTCCACCGAGGTAGCGCCACAGCGGCAGCCCCGCTCGCCTCGCTGCGAGGTCGGTGCGGGCTTCATCCACGGCGGCCCTGGCTGTGGGGGAGAGGGACGCAGGATGCCCCCCGGAGAGGATCTCGCTCGCGGCCCTGGCGAGGCCCAGAGAGGCGATCTCGATCGTGTCGGCGGTGACACCGGGATACGGGCCTGCTTCACCCCACCCGACGTGTACCCCGTCGTCGATGCCGACGAGGATCGTCCGGCGTTCGCCGACGGTGGTCGCCGCATTGCGGAATGGGACGGCGAGCGCCAGGGACGTCTCGGCGAGGGTCAGCCGGGCGGCCGAGGACACCTCAGCCCTCTGCCGCCATCCGCCGGAGGACCATGTGGAGGATCCCGCCGTTGCGCAGGTACTCCACCTCCACCGGCGTGTCCACCCGGCAGGTCGTCGTGAACTCGACGGTGGTGCCGTCGGATCTGGTGGCGATCACGGCGACATCCTGCCTCGGGAGCAGAGAATCGTCGACGGCGACCGCAAAGGTCTCGGTGCCGTCGAGACCCAGGGTTGCAGCGTCATCACCCTCTGCGAAAGTCAGCGGGAGCACACCCATCATCACCAGATTCGAGCGATGGATCCGCTCGAACGACTTGGCGATGACCGCCTCGACCCCGAGCAGGAAGGTCCCCTTCGCCGCCCAGTCCCGTGACGATCCAATGCCGTAGTCGACCCCGGCGAGGACCACGAGCGGTATCCCGGCCTCGCGATATGACAGAGCGGCTTCGTAGACGGATGTGACCGCACCCGTCGTGAAGTCCGTGGTGTACCCGCCCTCGGTCCCCGGCGCCAACTGGTTCCTGATGCGGATGTTGGCGAAGGTCCCCCGGGGCATCACCCGGTCGTTGCCCCTGCG
>JABMPV010000317.1 GCA_013202595.1 bacterium | reverse complement strand
CTTCCCCACCCTCGACCTGACCGTCCGCGTCTACCCCGGCGCCCGCCACGAACTGGTCAATGAGGTGAACCGCTGGGAAGTGATCACAGAGATCGCCGCATTCTGTGAGCGGGTCGGGTAGGCGATATCCGACGTCCGATGTCCGATGTCCGTGATCGGGCATCGGTCAGTGACACTGCCCGGCGTCGTGGTGGTCGGCCCGCGTACGCTTACAACCATGCGGCCCTACATACGTTTCGTGGAGTGGCTCGGCGGCAATCGCCTCATGCTGCCGGTCGTCTCTCGCATCCAGACACCAATAGATCGTGTCCTGATGAAGACCACCCGCGGCAGGGTGCGGCTGATGTCGGGGGCCTATCCCACACTGCTCCTCACCGCGACAGGGCGCAAGACCGGAAAATCGCGGACCATCCCTCTGCTGTTCGTCGAGAGATCGAACGGTGGATGGGTGGTGGCCGACACCAACTACGGCAAGGACGAGCGGCCGGGATGGTGCGCCAACCTCGATGCGAACCCGGTGGCCAAGGTGTCGATCAACGGAGTCGCCCATGAGGTGACGGCCCGTACCGCCACGGCCCACGAGTGTGCGGCCTACTGGCCGAAACTGGACCAGATCTGGCCCAACTTCGAGAAGTACCGCGGCCGCATGCGCCGCGAACCGCATATCTGGATCCTCGAACCGGACTGACCTCCGGGCAAGCAACCATCGCAGAGACCGCGTGTCCGGGGTCCGCGTAGACTCGTCTCAGGATGAGGGCGTTGAGTGTGGTCGTAGTCGTGCTGATGGCGCTTGTGGTCGCCCCTGCAGGGGCGACCAACCCGTCGGGTGACCGCCAGTACCGGCCGATCTCCCGCCTCACCGACCGCGTCGAGTCCGAAATCGCGCTGTACGAGTCATACGAACACGGCCGCAAACCCGCCATCCCCCTGCCTTCCGGCGACACCCGGTCACGGATCGAGCGCAAGGCGCTGCGAGCCGCCGCCCTCATCGGCCGCCTCCGCTCGCAGGCACACGATGCCCTCCACATCCTGCTCGATGTCTCCGTTGAGGAGACCGTCGAGGGTTTCGGACCATCCACCACCCACGACGAGGTGACGAGATCCCTCGCCGCCACGGGCGCGGCACCGTCCGCGATCCGGTCGGCCGAACCCGTGGCGGCGGACTGGATTGAGTTCCAGGGGGCGATCGAACGTCTGAGGGCGGTCGTCGCCCCGCTTTCGACTGAGCGATCGTGCCCCATCGACGGCACGACGTGGTTCACCAACGAGTGGGGGGCGGACCGATCGTACGAGCGAGATCACAGCGGACTGGACATGCACGCCGCGCCGGGGACACCGCTGCTGGCGGTGGAGGACGGTGTGGTCATCCAGGCCAGCTGGCACTGGCTCGGCGGGCGGCAGGTGTATTTCCAGGTCGATTCGACAGGCGACGTCTACTACTACGCACATCTCGACTACTGGCCGAAGTGGCTGTGGACGGGAACCCGCCTCGAAGCCGGCGACTACCTCGGCCTGGCAGGGGCCTCGGGCAACGCTGACTCATCGCACCTCCATCTGGGGTGGATGCCCGGATCCGGCGCCGTCGACCTCGATGGCCTCAAGAACCCCTACTACCTGATGTTCGAACTCTGCGTGCCCTGACCGGCACGAGGGTCGAACCCGGACCGCTTGTCCACGAACAGGCTCTGCAGCGAGTGGCCGATCGCCCCCGCAGTGTCGAAGAGTTGGCTCTGCGCGAGTCCGATTCCCTCGGTCTCCGCATCCGTCCGTGCCCGCAGGCACACCCACTCCCCGATCGGTTGCCGATGCAGGTACACGGTGAGGTCGGGATTGATGAAGACGTACTCGTGCCACGGAAGCACCCCGCTGATCCCGTTGCCGAAGTCCGCCACGGCGGCAACCCGCTGAGCCGGTGACGGCTTTTCACCGCCGACGAGTGGCAGCGCCAGCCGCATCCAGACCTCAGCGACGCCCAGATCCCTGAATCCTCCCTGGACGAAGCGCATTTCGACACCGGCGGTGTGGAACCACAACTCACCGATCGGTTCCGGTCGAGCCGCCGGAAGATCGTATGGCGGGGGCGGTGCGATCCGCCGGGAGTGCTCGATGATCTCCACCTCATCATGACGAATCCGCAGTGCCGACGCCCGCGCCACCTCTGAGCCGTCCACCGTCATCACGGCATCGATCACCTGGACCCTCTTGCCCTCGCGTACGACGTGCGCCGAGACCTCGAGAGGTTGTCTGGGCACGGGCCTCATCAGGTCTACGGTGAGGCGTGCCAGGCGCATCGGCACCGGTGCTGCGAAGGCCTCGGCCTCCCTGGCGAACAGCGCCGCAACGGGGCCTCCATGGAGTGCGTCTGCGTACCACAGGGCGCGGCTCTCGAGTGCAGGGTGGTACACCCCTCGGGACAGTTCGAAGATCGACTCACTCATGGCTTTGGCAGGTACCGCCGCAACTCTCGCCTGGCAACCGATCGCTTGTGCACCTCGTCGGGGCCGTCGGCGATCTGCAGCGTCCTGGCATGGGCATACAACTGGGCAATGGGGAAGTCGTCGCTGACCCCGGCCCCTCCAAGCACCTGAATGGCCCGATCCAGCACCCACGTCGCCATCTGCGGCACCGCCACCTTGATGGCCGCCACCTCGATCCGGGCGCCCTTGACGCCGACCGTATCGATCAGCCACGCTGATTTGAGGACCATCAGGCGGGCCTGTTCGATGCGGATGCGAGCCTCGGCGATCCAATCCTGCACCACGCCGTGTTGGGCGATGGGTTGGCCGAAGGTCACGCGTTCGATCGCACGCTCGCACATGATGTCGAAAGCCCGCTCGGCCATGCCGATCAACCGCATGCAGTGATGGATGCGACCGGGCCCGAGACGTGCCTGGGCGATGGCGAAACCACTCCCCTCATCACCCAGGAGATTGGAGACGGGAACCCGCGCTTCGTCGTAGCGGACCACGCCATGCCCGCCGCGCTCGTGGAACCCGAACACGGTCGTCCCCCGTTCGATCTCCACGCCGGGAGTGTCAAAGGGGACCAGCACCATGCTCTGCCGCTGATAGGTGCCGGCATCGGGACTGGTGACGCCCATGACGATCGCGATCTCGCACCGTGGGGACATGGCGCCCGTCGACCACCACTTGCGACCGGTGATGACGAACTCGTCGCCGTCGCGTTCGATGCGGGTGGCGATGTTGGTAGCGTCCGACGACGCCACCTCCGGTTCGGTCATGCCGAACGCCGAGCGAATCTCGCCGTCTAACAACGGTCGCAGCCACCTCCCCTTCTGCTCGGGCGTGCCGAACATGTGGAGGATCTCCATGTTCCCCGTGTCGGGGGCCGAGCAGTTCATCGCCTCGGGAGCCAGGATCGGACTGCGGCCGGTGATCTCGGCGAGCGGCGAATACTCCACCACCGACAGGCCGGCGCCGTCCTCCTCATCGGGGAGGAACAGATTCCACAGGCCCAGCGAACGGGACTCTCGTTTGAGGTCCTCGATGATCGGCGGGTCGAAGTAGATGTCGGCCGCCGTCTCCATCTGCTCGCGGTACACGGCCTCGGCCGGGTAGATGTGCGAGTCCATGAACTCGAGAACCCGACCGCGCCACTCCTCGACCTTCGGGCTGTAGCCGAAATCCACGCTGCCTCCTGTGCCAGAAACCTGCCAGGAGCCTACCGACGGGCGGGAACGCGGATCACAGAGGAAGGTGACAGGGGTCGGCGGTGACGGTTCTCACGGGAGTCGGAGCACCTGTACACCCATGGCGGCGTGGAGCCGGTTCCGTTGCTGTGCGCCGCCTTCACGAGGGGATCTCCCCCTCGTGGCCCGGCGTCGCATCAGGAACTCGTCGACCCGACCGCGACGAATATCGACTCCCTCGGAACCTCGGTGGACCGGGAGTCGACCTGTTGAGAGGTGGCACCGGGGACGACGACCTCTTCGGTCAGGACGGAGACGACACCCTCACCGGACAGGCAGGTGACGACACCCTCACCGGCGGTTCCGACACAAACACCCTGCGCGGGTCCGGGCACGTACTCGGCGCCACCTGCGCCAACGGCCCCACAATCATCACCTGCGAGTTCGTCCCCGTCTGAGGCATGAAGCCGGCGAGAGGCGCAGTCGCCCGGTCGGGGACCGACTGGATCGCCCAGGAAGCCGGCGGGTGAGGAGTACGACCCCACCCCGAGTGGAGTTCCGGCACAGCCCCAACTCCCAAGGAACGAGCAAAGCTCATTCCCAACCACCAACCCGAATGGAGTTCCGGCACAGCCGGAACTCCCAAGGAACGAGCGAAGCTCGTTCCCGTCTACCATCCCGCTCGTGGCGACACTCGAGCACATCGGATCGGGCAAGGTCAGGGAGATGTACCGGGTCGACGAGAAGACCCTGCTCATCGTCGCCACGGATCGCATCTCCGCCTATGACGCGATCCTCCCCGATCCGATCCCCGACAAGGGCAGAGTGCTCACCGGCCTCTCGGCCCACTGGTTCGATCTGCTCGACGCTCCGCACCACCTGATCTCTACCGACACCGCCGATCTCGCAGGATTGGACGATCCGGCGGGTCGCTCGATGCAGGTCCGCTCAGCCGACGTGATCCCGATGGAATGCGTGGTCAGGGGCTACCTGTACGGATCGTCGTGGCGGGAGTACCGCGACGGCGGCGGTCCCACCACCGAACACCTTCCTCCGGGGCTCCGCATGGCAGATCGCCTGGATCGACCCATCTTCACTCCGGCGACCAAGGCCGAATCGGGACACGACGAGAACCTCGACGAGGCAGGTGCCAGGCTGTTCGTCGGAGATGACGTCTATGAAGCACTGCGCGATCGCAGCATCGACATCTACCGGCAGGCCGCCGAATACGCCGCGGCGCGCGGGATCCTGCTGGCCGATACCAAGTTCGAGTTCGGGTGGATCGATGGAGAGATCACCCTGATCGACGAGGTGCTGACACCCGACTCATCCCGCTACTGGCCGGCCGACGAATGGCACCCCGGCAGTCCAGCGCCGTCATACGACAAGCAATACGTTCGCGACGCCCTCGATGCCTCAGGTTGGGATCACAGCCCGCCGGCGCCGCGGTTGTCGGACGAGGTGATCAGCGGCACCCGCGCCAGGTACATCGAGGCCTACGAGCGGCTGACCGGCCGATCGTTCGACACCTACCTGAAGGAGTCCGGGGTATGAGGTTCCGCATCGAGATCACCAGAAGGCCCACGATCTCGGACCCAGAAGGCGCCACGGCGGCCCGGGCTCTGCGCGACCTCGGGTACACCGGGGTGCAGGGCGCCCATGTTGGCAGGGTGATCGACCTCGACGTAGACGAAGGGACGCCCCTGGAAAGCGTCGAGGAGATGTGCGAGCGGTTGCTCGCCAACCCGGTGATCGAGGACTACCGGATCGTCGAGGTCGAGTAATGCCCGTCGCAGTGGTGGTGTTCCCGGGCACCAACTGTGAGCACGATGTCGTCCATGCCCTCGGCGTCATCGGCGTCGAAGCCGAACTCATCTTCCACAAGGAGACGGCCCTCGATGGATTCGATGGGGCGGTCCTCCCCGGTGGTTTCGCCCACGGCGATTACCTGAGGACGGGAGCCATCGCCAGGTTCAGCCCGATCATGCCTGCCGTGGGACGCATGGCGGCCGCGGGCGCGCCGGTTCTCGGCATCTGCAACGGGTTCCAGATCCTGTGCGAGTCGGGGATGCTGCCTGGAGCCCTGGTCGCCAACCGGGACCTCCGGTTCGTCTGCAGGGACGTCGACCTCATCGTCACATCCACCGACTCCGTGCTGACCAGATCGGCCGAACCCGGGCAAGTCCTCCGCATCCCCCTCAACTCCTACGAGGGCAACTTCACGGCCGACCCCGCAGTGCTCGACGATCTCGACACAACGGTCGGGATCGTCCTCCGGTACTGCAATCCTGACGGTTCGGTCGATGAGGTAGCCAACCCCAATGGTGCCGCCCGAAATGCGGCCGCGATCGTCGGCGGACCACACCGCAATGTGGCCGGGATCATGCCCCACCCCGAACGTGCCGTCGAGGAGATCCTCGGATCCACCGACGGACGTGTCCTACTCGAGTCGTTCGCCGCATCTCTGGAG
>JABMPV010000316.1 GCA_013202595.1 bacterium | reverse complement strand
GCCTTCGGTTTCTCGATGTGGCTCACCGGGGAACCCCAGTACGTGGGGGTCCTGGAAATGGAAGACAACCTGGACGGTGTGTGGAACACCGACGATATCGGTGGAGGCCACGCCATGATCGTGTACGGGGCGACGGCCGACGGCCTCTACGTCGCCGATCCCAACTATGCCCAGGCCTTCCGAGTCATCCCCTGGAAGGCCGACCCGGCAGCGGCGGCCGGCGGCGTGTTGGGCCCCTACAACACCGCTGCGGAGTTCAGCGATCCGCCCGAGCCGTACGAGGTGATCGGGTACTACGCGAAGTCGGCGCTCATCGACTGGTCCGACCTCGCCGGGAAGTGGCCGGAGTTCGTGGCCGGGACCGTGGGCGACGACATCCTGCCGTCGTTCACGGTGGTGGCCGAATACGACGATGCCGACGGCAATCACCAGACGCGCCCGTTCCGTGACCGATTGATCGTTGCTCTCGAGGAGATCGAACTGACCCTCCTGATGGCCGACTCGGGGGACTGCGGCCCCTATCAACCAGCTCCCAACGATCATCTGCGGGCTGGATCGGTGGAGCCATGCCATGTCAAGGCCACCTTCTACGAAGACACCACAGTCGAGGGCAGCCTGACCTGCGAGAGATCCACCCCCGGAGACGACTGGACATGCAGCACTCCGACAACTGCCACCCTGGCTGAGGGTGACACCGAGTTTGGAGTCTTCGTCGAGGTGGAGCGAATCGATGAGGGTAAAGCCATCCGACCCTGTGCAGGAGGCCCGACGAACTGCCACGACTGGGAATACGTCGACTTCGACCGATTTGTGATCACACGCGGCTCAGGGCTGGCCCTGGAGATGCTCCCCGATGGGTCCGAAGCGGCCGGCCTCGACATGCTGGTCAAAGATGCCCCGACACTCGTCGAGAACCCCGACGTGCCGGGCGAGATCATCGCCATCAC
This sequence comes from bacterium, assembly GCA_013202595.1. GTDB lineage: Bacteria > Actinomycetota > Acidimicrobiia > Spongiisociales > UBA11373 > JABMPV01. The sequence continues at coordinate 12,244 of JABMPV010000316.1, read as the reverse complement.
CGCCTCCTACAAGGCGGGACCCGCAGTCGAGGACCAGGAAAGGGCCGAGCCGGGCGCACCCTACGTCCCCGGATGGAAGGTGATTCCACCCGTCACCGACGATGTCTGCATGGGCACTGGATTTGGAGGCTCAGGCTTCGGACCTCAACTCTGCATCGACGTCCGCATATCGCTCTGGGACGGTGATCCGAGCCCCTTTGATCCCGTCGCGGTGAGAACTGAGGCCCTGGACAACCTTCCGGCGGTCGACCCTTGTCGGATCGAATCCGGGACCGCGAGCGGAAGGGAATACACGACCTTCACACTCACCGATTTTCCTTGTGTCGATTCGCTCACCACCAACGCCGATCAGGGGGTCGAGATCTTCGGCTTCGACGAGGAGGACCGCAATCTCGGTATCTCTCGATACCAGGTGCGGGCCGTGGTCGGGGATGTCCGCATCGATGTCACCACCGCCTACCGGAATCACTTCGGCGCCGACGTACGTACCGACCGGATGCGGGAAGTCGTCATCGCCCTCGTCAACGAGATCGCACGCAGCATCCGGGTCGTGTCCGGCGGGTAGCAGCCGAGCGAGCATGCGTTGCGTGGAGAATTGGCGCCCTGACAAACGGGCCTGGTCGACACGGTAGATGACCATCCGGTGAGGTGATGCTGGAGCGTGCTCATAGACGCCACCCCGAAGAGCGGCCCTACCTGCCGGTCCACCCGGGTGGCCGCTTCTCCAGGAATGCACTGACGCCTTCGGCGGCGTCTGCAGTCAGGGCAACGGCCGTCAAGCCGGTGTGCAGGTACTCCAGTGCTGCATCGAAGCCCATGTCGGCGACGGCGTAGAAGGCGTCGCGGCCCATCCGCAGAACGGCGGGCGATGCAGCGGCCAGGGCCTCGACGGCCGCGTCCACTGTGGGATCGAGATCCTGAGCCGGGACCACCCGGGAGACCACTCCGAGATCGCGCGCCTCGGCAGCAGAAATCCGCCGCCCGGTCATCATCATCTCGAGCGCTGCCTTCGAGGGCATCACGTCCTGCAGCACTGCGGTGATCATCATCGGCCAGAGTCCCACCCTGATCTCAGGGGTCCCGAGAATGGCGCCGTCCACAGCGATCACGATGTCGCAGGCAGCAGCCAGGCCGAATCCGCCGCCGAGTGCATGGCCGTTGACACGGGCGATGGTGGGCGTACCGCATCGCCGCATCGTCCGGAAGAGATCGGCGAGCGCTCCACGCTCATCGTGACCGGCGATCGGCGTGTCGACGAAGCCGCTCGAAAGGTCTCCGCCCGCCGAGAAGACCCTGTCGCCTGCGCCGGTGAGGACGATGGCTCTGACATCGGGGTCGGCCGCGGCGCGCTCGATGGCACGGGCGAGTTCGGCCATGACCGCGTTCGAGAGCGGATTCCGGCGTTCCTCGTCATCAATGGTCAGTGTCACCCGGGGCGGGGCGGAGTCGTACCTGAGCACCCTCGGACCTCCTTGACGGCCTATTGCGAGGATACCGATCAGCCGTCGAAGGCCCCGCGCCGCACCAGCACCTTCCGCAATGCGTGGACGACATCCGGGTCGTAGTCGTAGGTGGCACCCCTGTGGAGTCGCTCCAGTGCGTCCATGCTGCTCAGGCCCTCTTCTTCCAGAAGGCAGAAGGCCGCAGCCACCTTGACCACATGGGCACCGGAGGGCAGGTCGGGATCACGCTCTTCGCCCGGTCGGCGGTAGGGGCGCGGTGAGGCGAGGACGAGTTGCGCAACCGGGGCCAATCGGGGTGACTCTCCGACGATTGCGGCGCTCCATGCCGCGACGTCAGACGGTGAGAAGGTCCCACCGACCATCGCCGGGTTGGCCAGCACAATGGTCCCGATATCGTGGAGCAGCGCAGCCTGTTCCACCCGATCCACAGCCCTGGCACCGAGACCGCACTCTGCTGCCACGGCCACGGCCAACTCCGACGTGCGAGCGGCCCGCCCCGGCGCCGCGTGGCCTGCTGCCTCGGGGATGGCACCCATCGCCGTGATGGTCTCGGCATATGTCGACCTGCTTCGGGTCAGCCGAAGGAATGCCAGGTGGGCGAACCCGTAGGGGAGGCCGGCCAGGACGATCGCCCACGGGCCCATGACTGCGACGGTCACGGCGAACATCGACCCGGCAGAGAAGACGGAAAGCGCAACCGGCCAATCACGGAGCGCTCGCAACCAGCGAAGCTGGCCGGAGATCCTGCGTTTCGATCCCGGCAAGCGGGCCTGGACACCGGCATCGACAATGAACCACACGACAGCGCTACAACTCATCACGAGCATGTGCAACCAATTGGCAACTATCTCGACATGCGGTATGACAGCATCGATGCTCGTACCAACCGCGAGGAACGCCACCCCGCCGGCCGCCTCGGCGAAGACGATGCCGTCGGCAGTCCGGGGACCGCGCGAGATCGCGAGAACCCACCACCCGAGTGGGAAGCCGGTGACAATGACAAGCGCAGCAACTGCCGAGTCGAATCCGGTCAGGAGCACCGCGGCGCTCATGACGCCCATCGCGAGCGAGGTACTGCGGCCGGACGGTCCCGGAACGGTGACTCCATGAGCCAGTACGACGGCACACGACGCGGTGATCACGGGCACCCACACACCGAGCACCACGGAGACAGCCACGGCCGCCACGACGGCCAGTAGCGTGGCACCGACCCGAAGGATCAGACGATCAGCCACGCATCGCTCGCTCTCTGACAAGGTGCTCGACCGCAGCGGTGCTCGCCTCATCGGGCGATCCATACGTCTCGCCCGACTCGGTGATCACACCAATCAGAGCCTCGACGACATCACTACCGAGCCGATCTGCCCTCGATCGCAAACCATCGAACGCCCGCGCCTGGGTCACTGCAGATCGGTACGACCTCGCACTGGTGAGTGCGTCGAACTGATCCGCTGCGGCAAGGATCCTGGCCTCGACCGGGAACACGCCGCCGGGAGCCGGGCCGTCGGCGAGGACCCGATATCTGTCGCGGGTGATCTCCACCATCGGTTTCAGGAACTCGACTTCGGCCAACACCGTCTCTACCGCTGCCATGTGGCGCCACATCGTCTTCTGCTCTTCAGGTGTGAGAGCGCCGTCCCTCGACAGGAGTTCCGGCGGAACGGCCATCTTCCCGACGTCGTGGATGAGTGCGGTCCAGCGCATCCGATCGAGGCGCCTGTCGTCGAATCCCAGACGCCGGCCGGTCATGTCGACGAAGTGCGCCACCCGTTCGGTATGGCCCTTGGTGTATCCGTCCATCGCCTCGATGGCCTTCACCAACCCACGGACAGAAGACTCATGAGCGCCGCGCATCTGGGCCTGTCCGGCGAACGCGATATGACCCACTGCGTAGGTGATGACGATGAGCGGCATGACGAGCGGACCGACCATCACATACGCCGCACCCAGCAACGCCCCGACCAGGCCGAGGATTGCGAGGGCGACATGGCTTGCCGACAGTGTGAGCCACCGGGGGAACCTCACCGACGGGTACACCCTGGCCATGTACTGAGCGACCATCAGGTAGTTGATCGAGTCGTACACCACAGCTGCAATCAGACCCCCTGTTGCGATCGTCCCGAGGTCCCCGGCTCCGATGGCGCCAGAAGGCAGGAACGCAGAGAACACCCAGGCACCCGCCATCGCGGAGATCGTCAATTGGCCGACGTTGGCTGCCAGCGTCGGCCAGCGCGACGGCACGGCCAAGTCCGGATGGAGGATCGTGGCGATGCCCATCAGTGCACCGGCAACGACTGCGTCCCCGGGGCCCACGATGACGGCCGCGGTCGACACGACCATCGCCGAAGACGACAACTGCACACGGGTGCCGACCTCAACCGAGTTCGAGTCGAGCACGACGAAGACGGCAGCGAGAAGGATCATGACGAGGATGGGGTCGGGTATCCCTCGCAGCACGAGCAGCACGACCGTCACCGTGACGGCCGTTGCCAGCAGCGAGGCGCTCAACCAGGCGCCCGCCGGCCTGCGTGCCATAGGGTTCCCTCTGGGGTAACGGCCGCCCGGGTCAATCAGTCAACTAACCGATCTTCCAACTCATGGAATATCGGTCGGCTTCCAACTGTCGTGCTTGTACACGTCAAGGTCACCTACCGCTTCCCTTCTCAGGTCTCGGCGCCGACGCTGATATCTCGGCGACGGTGATTCGCTTCGCTGACCTCTGGAATGTGGCCGTACGGTGACCCGGGCGGGCCTCAGTGTCGTTCTTCCGTGTGATGTCTCCATCGGCACGGTCCGGGCCGATCTTCACCGATCCGGCGACACAATCGTTGTTTCCGTTACCCGCCGGCTACGGGGCCGACACACAGGTCGCCTCGTGCTCCCTGCGCACCCGCAACGCTAGGTGCCATGGTGGGTTCAAGGCAAGGTCTTCCAGTTGTGGCACGATCTCTGCTGACAATCCGTCGCCAGAGCGGCTACGCTGTGTGGTGGCCGGTAGTCCGCCGGCCGGTGGAGAGACGATGGATTATCAGCAGTTGGAGGAGACCCTCGCCCGGCTGCCGTCGGTGATGGCCATCAGGGTCGCCGGTACCGGCGACCGCCTGGAAGAGATCCATGTGTTGGCCGCGCCCGAGAAGGCGGCCAAGCAGGTGGTTCGTGACGTCCAGACCCTGGTCATGGCACGTTTCGGCATCGAGATCGATCGCCGCATCGTGTCGGTGGTGCAGATCGGGCCGGATCGCATCTCCGCCGATGAGGACCGCCCTGCGATCATCGGAGTCCACGAGATCCCCGAAGGCACCAGGGTCACCGTCGCTGTGACCCTCAGGTGGCACGGCGAGGACTACGTCGGCACCGCGACGGGCCCTTCCGCGAGTTCGGCGAGGCTGCGCCTCGTCGGCGAATCGGCACTGAGCGCGGCCGAGGACATCATCGTCGACGAAGCACTCGCCCTCGACGCCATCGGCGCCCCCACCATCGGCATGCGCAAGGTCATCAACGTGGTCATCATCAGCACGGGACCGCGTGGTGAGGACGTGGCCATTGGCTCGTCACTCAGCTCAGGCGACGACAACGAGGCAACGGTCCGGGCGGTGCTCGACGCCCTCAATCGCAGGATCAGCAGGAGAGTGTGACGCTAGGGTCGGCGGCATGACCGATCGACCCGTCTCCTCTGTGACCGGACCCGGTTCGGTCGCAGTCACCCCCCACCATCTGGCCTCACAGGCCGCCATCGACGTCATCGCCCGCGGCGGCACCGCAGCCGACGGGGCGATCGCCGCCAACGCCGTGCTCGGCATGGTGCTCCCGACGACCTGTGGGATCGGCGGCGACCTCTTCGCGGTCGTGCACTCCCCCGGCATGACCAGGCCCGACGTCCTCAATGCCTCGGGACGGGGCGGCTCAGGACTCGACGCTGCGGCCCTCCGTGCCGCCGGGCACACAGAGATGCCCCTCTATCAGCCAGCAAGCGTGACCGTGCCGGGTTGTGTCGATGGATGGATGGCCCTCTCGCAACGCCACGGGCGGCTGCCACTGACCGAGACGCTGGCACCGGCGATCGCCCTCGGCTTCGATGGGTTCGCTGCCTCGCCCGAGCTCAGTTCATCGCTCGAGCGCCTACACGGCGTGATCGGACAGCAGCAATCCGCTCCGGCGCTCTACCCCGGCGGTGCTCCCCCCGCTCCCGATGCGATCCTGTATCGCCCTGCCCTTGCGAGCGTGCTGGCCCGGATAGCTCGAGACGGCCGCGACGCGCTCTACTCGGGTGATGTGGCTGCGGCCATCGTCGACGCCACCGAAGGCGTGCTCACCGCAAGCGACCTCGAGTCGAACCGGCCCGACTGGGTCGAGCCGATCGGCACCGACGTGTTCGGGCTCACGGGCTGGACCGTTCCGCCCAACAGCCAGGGGTACCTCACCCTTGCCACAGCGTGGCTGCTCGAGCGGTATGGAGTGCCGGACGATCCTGAGGACCCGGCCTTCCACCACGCGGTGATCGAGGCATATCGCGCCGTCGCATGGGAGCTCGGCACCCTCGTTGCAGATCCGGCTCACGCACCACTCCCGTCACACAAACTGCTGTCCCCCGAGCGCCTCGCGCCCCGGATCGGCAGGTTCGATCCCGACTCCGTGACTCCGTGGCCCGATCCCTCGCCCAATCCCGGCGGAACAGCGTTCCTGTGCGTCATCGACACCGGGGGCATGGGTGTGTCGCTCATCCAATCGAACTTTCACGGCATCGGTGTGCGGCTCTCCGCAGGAAAGACCGGCATCTGGCTGCACAACAGAGGAGCCGGATTCTGCGTCGAACAGGGGCATCCCAACGAAGCGGGCCCAGGCAAGCGGCCCCTCCACACGCTCTCACCGACGCTGTGGACCCGCCCGGACGGATCTCTGGCGATGCTGTTGGGGACCAGGGGCGGCCATCAGCAGCCCCAGTACCTCCTCCAGATCATCGCCCTTCTGCGCCACGCAGGCATCGATCCGAACGCGGCACAGCGCTTCCCCAGGTGGGAGATGGACCACCATTCGACCGACGGCTCACGCGTCTCCGTCGAATCCCGGATGCCGGAACATCTCGTCTCCGGTCTCGTCGCGAGGGGCCACGTCCCGACCAGAGTCGGAGACTGGCCGGTCGGGTGGGGCCCCGTCTCGATCATCACGGTCGACGACCGCGGTTCCCGACACGGTGCCGCGGACCCGCGGGTCTCGACGGCGCATGCTGCTTCCGACTGAGGTCCTCACCGGGGAGTCATCCTCTTCATCAAGGAGTTCGGCCTTCTGCACCGCCAGGCGCAGCTCCTCCTCGACCTTCCGTCTGCTGTACCCGTTGGCCCATGCGAGGAAGAACCCGATCCCGATGAGGATTGCAGCGATCACCGCGCCGACGATCCATCCCTTGCTTCCGCCGGGTACCGCACCCGACTCGTCGAAGAGTGACTGCCGCCACGCGATATCGAGTCCGGTGATCCGGTCGGGATCGGGAGATATGAGCATCTCTCCCCCCGAGGCCGCGGCGGCGTACCTGGTGAAATCGCCGGCACCTCCGTAGCCGAACTCGGGGTTCCACAGAAGCATCCCCGGGATGGTGCCGGCGGTCCACGGGATCGGCTCCCATGGCTCCCGCAGGCCGGCGTTGGCCCGCACGAAGGCCCTGTGGACCTGTTCGGCGGTTCCGCTCAGCCTCGACCGGTAGAAACCTATGACGTCACTGCCGAAGGGATCGGGATAGGAGCCGTCGCTGACCCGCCACTCAGCGGTATGCACAAGACCGACGAGCGCAGCATCCTCGACTTCGCCGAGGAGCCACGACGACAGGACCACCAGGCCCTCGTCGGGGAATACTGCAGCACGCAGCGACTGGCCCTCGGGCCACCCGAGCGCCTCGGAGTCCAGCGGAAGTCGATCGGCGAAGATGCACACTTCGACCCCCTCGATGCTCCCGAAGTCCTCCTGCAGCCACCCGGTCAGCGGTCCGAGATTGCGGGCGAAGCGATCCATGATCCCCTCGGCCACTCCCGAACCGTGGAACACCACGGGATCGACGAGGACCTCGGAATCGAATCTGGCCGTGGGGAATCGCTCGACGCATCCCTGAGTCTGAGCAGCAGCCGACACCGCAGTGAGGGCGGCGATTGCCGACAGCGTCACGGCGAGCATGGAAATGGTGACGATCGATCTGGAACGCACGGGACCTCCCGAGACAACGAGCGCGCGATGGTACCGCCGACAGTGCGTATCGAGGATCCCGGGTGTCGGTACACTCGCCGCGATACCACGAGAGGAGCCACATCGTGAAGCGCCTCGCCAAGACCGGCGGAATCCTCATCGTCATGGTCGCAGCCGCCATTGGCGTTCTGTGGCTGCTGAAGGACCGGATCTCCGGTCCCGCTCCCGCGCCCGTCGCGCCGGACGAAGCGCCGGGATTCCGAGTTGCGCCCCACCCTCCGATTGACGTCACAGCGACCGCCACCAGCACCCCGCCCGACGACCTCGCAGACATCAAGGGGATCGGCCCCGTGTTCCGGGCCCGACTCGCGGACGAGGGCATCACCACCTTCGCCGGCCTTGCGGCGGGAGAGAGCGCCAGGCTGGCCGACGCCATCGGCGCCAGCGAAGCCCAGTTGGCCGATTGGGCCTCCCAGGCCACCGAACTCGCGGGTTGATGTGCCGTACCTGACCGACCCAGACGACCTCGGGTCGCTGCTGCCTGGAGAACCGCGGTTTCGCGCCGACCAACTCCGTGAGTGGCTCTACGACTCCCCGGTACTCGACGCCTCGTCGATGACCAACCTGCCCCGGATCATCAGGGACCGCATCGCGGACACCCTCTGGCCCTTCTCTGTGGAGGCGGAGCAAGTCGCCGATGACGGTCGCACCGTCAAGTGGCTCTTCAGAGCGCCGGACGGGGCGGCCATCGAGGCCGTCCTGATGGGATACGACCGCAGGGTGACCCTGTGCATCTCGAGCCAGGCGGGCTGCGCCATGGCGTGCACCTTCTGCGCAACCGGCCAATTCGGCTTCGAGCGGCACCTGTCGGCCGGCGAGATCACGGCTCAGGTCGCCTACGCAAAGGCGTACATCACAGAGCATCCCCTCCCCGACTCTCCCCAGCGAGTGACCAACGTGGTCTACATGGGCATGGGCGAACCGCTGGCCAACTACACCAACGTCAGGGAGTCGCTCCGCCGCATCATCGACGTCATGGACATGGCCGCTCGATCGGTGACCGTGTCGACGGTGGGCGTCCTGCCGGGCATCGAACGCCTCACAGAGGAGCCGTGGCAAGTCGGGCTGGCGCTCAGCCTTCATGCGACGGACGACCGACTCCGGGAGACGCTGGTGCCACTGAATCGGCGATATCCCATCGACGACCTCATCGAGGCGGTCGCCGAGTACCGACGCCGCAAGGGCCGCAGGGTGTCCCTCGAGTGGACGCTGATGGACGGCGTCAACGACACGGAACTCGAAGCGCTCCGACTCGCTTCCATCGCACTCGAACTCGACGCCCACGTCAATGTGATCGCCCTCAATCCCACTCCGCTCTCCCCCGATCGCCCTCCGAGCGCGATGGCCGCCAGGGAGTTCGTGGAAATCGTTGCCGCAGAGGGAGCCAACGTCACCCTGCGCGAAACGAGGGGCCAGGACATCGACGCAGCGTGCGGACAGCTTCGGATCAGGCAGGCCGGCGAGCCGACAGGAGTGCCGGGGTAGGCTTGCCCGCCCCGTCGGAAGGTCGATTCATGCCGGTAGAGCAGGGCGATCAGGTACCCGCATTCAGCCTCACAGCAGACGACGGATCGGTGGTGTCGCCGGCAGATTTCGCAGGCAGGCGCTTCATCATCTACTTCTACCCTGCAGCATTCACACCGGGATGCACGGCTCAGTCGTGCGACTTCCGCGACCGCCACGAGGCCTTCACTGCCGCAGGTTTCGACATAGTCGGCATCAGCCCCGACGATCCGGGGAAGTTGGCCGATTTCCGAGCCGAGCACTCCCTCCCATTCCGGCTCTTGTCGGATCCCGACCACAGCGTCGCCGCGGCATTCGGGGCATGGGGTACCAAGAAGAACTACGGCCGCGAGTACGAAGGCCTCATCCGATCGACATATGTGATCGACGCCGACGGGACAATCGAGAAGGCATGGCGCAACGTGAAGGCCACAGGCCATGCGGAGCGGATAGCCAAAGAGGTCACCTGATCCGGATCCTTGCACTCGGCGACTCGTACACAGCCGGCGAAGGCATCGATGCCGCACTGGCATGGCCCGCCGTCGTCGCCAGAGCGCTGTCCTCCGACGGCACCGAGGTCGAGGCGCTCGTGATCGCCGAGACCGGCTGGACGGTGGATGAGCTGCTCTCCGCCATCGACGAGGTGGGCACTCGCGGTCCCTTTGGTGCCGTGACGATCGGGGCCGGAGTGAACGACCAGTACAGGGGCCTGCCCGTGGATGGCTACGCCCGCGATGCCCGGCGGATGATTGCCCGAGCGATCGGCCTCGCCGACGGCGCCCCATCCAGGGTCGTCGTGATCTCGATACCCGACTGGTCGGTGACCCCGCACGCCGCCGATCGCGATAGGGCGGCCGTCGCTGCCGAGATCGACGCGTTCAATTCCGCCGCACGCGCTGCGGCCCGGGAGGCGGGGACGGCATGGGTCGATCTGACAACCGATTCCCGGCGCGCGGGTGGCGACGCCGCTCTCCTGGCACCCGATGGGCTGCACCCATCCGCGGCACTGCACGAGTTGTGGGCACGACGCATCGCACGGCCGCTGGCACGGGCTCTCGGATAGGCCACCCGCGCCGGAACGCACAAACGGATGCCCCCGGTAACATGATGCCGCTTCCCATCACAACCCTGGATCCATGCGTAGAGCGCTCCGAATCGCCGTCATCGTCATCATGGTGCCCGTCTCGCTGGCACTCATGGTCGGCATCGTCTTCGCCGTCGACCGGGCGACCAACGGCGGTGAGGTGCTGGGCGATGTCTCCGTCGCCGGCATTCCTCTCGGCGGCCTCGATGAGAGCGACGCACTCGCAGAGATCCGCGCCCTCGAAGACCAACTGCGCCTGACGCCCATCCCGGTGACGGCAGCGGGCAAGGACTTCGCTTTGACCCCCGCCGACATCGGATTCGACATCGACGAGGAGGCAATCGTCGCCGAGGCCATGGAGAACGGGCGCGAGGGCACCATGACCACTCAGTTCGATTGGTGGATCGATCACTTCGGTGACGACACCCGGACGCTCGACATCCCCTATACCTTCGACAGGGACGCGATCGTGGCCACCGTCCAGGTTTGGGAGGTGGAGGGGGTGGACGCTCCACCGACCATTGGATCCATCAGGGTGGACGGCCTCAGAGTGATCCCCGAAGTGCCCGTGGCCGGCACGGGCATCGAGGCGGAGCCGGCGGCCGATCTGATCGCGGCCACGCTCCTCGATCAGAGCCGCCCGTCCGTGGACCTGCCCACGAGAGCACTGGCGCCCGCCCTCGAGAAGTCCGAGTTCATCGAAGCCGCCGCCGAGTGGACCGCGCTGATCAACAAGCCCGTCACACTCGTCAACGAGGAGTACGGGGCCGAGATCAGCGTCCCGCCCGTCGTGCTGGCTCGCTCACTCGAGGTCGGCATCGACACCAGCGTGTCACCACCAGCGATCACACACCAGTGGCGTTTCGCGCCCGTTCGTGAATTCATGGACCGGGTCTCGACCTCCTATGAGACCAACCCGGTGGACGCCGAGTGGTACATCACCGACGACGACGAGGTCGTCATCGTGCCGAGCGTCCCGGTATACGAACCGGACACGACCGTGCTGAGCCGGCAGGTCCTCGCCGCTCTCGCCTCAGAAGACCGCACGGCCGAGATCCCCTACCGCTTCGTGCGAGAGGCCGACTACTCCACCGCCGATGTCGAGGAGATCGGCATCACGGAGAAGCTCAGCGAATTCACCACGTTCCACAATTGCTGCGAGAACCGGGTGGTCAACATCCAACTCATCGCAGACGCGGTCGACGGTGCCATGATCGCCCCGGGTGCCACCTGGTCGCTCAACGATCACGTCGGGCAGCGGACCAGGGATAAGGGCTACCTGCCCGCCGGAGCCATCATCGGCGGGGTGGTCGAATGCTGCGACAGCCCTATCAACATCGGCGGAGGGACCAGCCAGTTCACCACGACGATGTACAACGCGATCTTCTTCGCAGGCATGGAGGACATCGATCACACACCGCACACCATCTGGTTCTCCCGCTACCCCGAGGGCCAGGAAGCGACGCTGGGATTCCCGGCCCCGGATCTGGCGTTCCGCAACAACACGGACGCATGGGTGCTGGTGGACACGTCCCACACCGATACCTCGATCACCGTCAAGTTCTTCGGCGACAACGGCGGCATCGAAGTCGAATCCGGCCTTTCTGATCGCTACAACTTCTCCGGCATCCGCGAGGTCGTCGAGTACACGACCGACGTCAAGCCGGGTGAAGAGATACTGGTCTCGGCGGGCAGTGGTGGGTGGTCGGTGGACATCTACCGCTACATCACCTACCCGGACGGTGAGATGACCACCGAAGAGTGGACCTGGCACTACACAGGCGGCTTCCGCAAGTACGAGCGGCACCCCTGCTCGAAGAACAACACCTGCGCGGCCCTGATCGAGGAGTAAGTGGAAGGGCCATCGGCCCTTCAAAGTCGTCGGTCGTCGGTCGTCGGTCGTCGGTCGTCGGTCGTCGGTCATCGGTCATCAGTCGTCGGTCATCAGTCGTCGGTCATCAGT
>JABMPV010000315.1 GCA_013202595.1 bacterium | reverse complement strand
GCGCTGAGCCGGGGCTACCCGCCGAACACGGCTCTGGCCAGTTCCCGGTTCTCCGAGTTCGCCAGCGGCTTGGCCGCCAGACAGGCCTGGAGAGCAGGTTCCTGGGCCTCGACGGAGAACAGCAGCCCGAGATCGCCGGCGATCCTGCCCCTGCAGTAGGCGTCGTCGGGAGCGTCGCCGTCTGTGAGTAGGAGGAACGGAGTCTCGAACCCGCCGCTGGACGTCGGGACCTCATCCGAGACACACTCGTCGAGGGTGGTCCTGAGGATGTCGTCGCCGAGATCGGTCCCTGCCGAGAACGCTATCCCGTCGACCAGGCCGATGCACCATGCCTGCACCGGGGTGAAGTCGACCTCGCCGGCGTCGTCGCCACAGGCAGACGCAACGAGAACCATGGACAGAACGAGGGCGAGGAGTCGTGTCAGACGCATCAGCCGAGGATGGCGAGCTACCGGCGCCAGCGCAAGTACAGAGGCCACTCTGCGCCGCTTCGGGAGGCATGACAATGACGAAAGCCCCCACGCTGCAAGGGATCCTCGCGCCGTGGGGGCTTCCTTCCGCTCCGGGGGTGGGACTCGAACCCACAACCTACGGATTAACAGTCCGGCGCTCTGCCAATTGAGCTACCCCGGAAAGAGTGGAACGACGGGGAAGATTATCACCTCAGGCGTGCGACAATGGCGTCATGGCACTCAAGACAGGATTCGTCGTCGGAGCAGCAGTCGGATATGTACTCGGAGCCCGCGCCGGGCGCGAGCGGTACGAGCAGATCAAGAACTGGATCACCGGTGTCGCCGGGAACGAACGCATCCAGACCTTTACCGAGAAGGGGCGCGCCTACGCCGACCTCACGGCCGAGCGTGTGAAGGGCGCAGTTGGCGAGTCACTCCAGTCCGCATCTGACGGCGTCCGCGACGTAGTGGACAAGATCACCGAAGAGGACTGACGCTCCCCCACTCCCCCGATCGATGGATCGAGGTCTTGACGCGCCCGGATCAGGTGTCGCCCAGATATCCCTCGAGGCGGCGCGCTCTGGAGGGTTGACGCAGCTTCGCGAGCGCTTTCGTCTCCAACTGGCGAATGCGCTCGCGGGTGACGTCGAAATGACGCCCCACCTCCTCCAGGGTGTGGATGCGGCCGTCCCGCAGACCGAAGCGCATGATGAGGACCTCGCGCTCGCGAGGGTTGAGTTCCTCGAGCACGATCCGGAGATACTCCTGCAGCAACTTGAACGACGCGGCAGTGACCGGAGCCTCGGCTTCACGATCCTCCACGAAGTCGCCAAGAGTCGAGTCTTCTTCCTCCCCCAGCGGCGTCTCGAGTGACAGCGGATCCTGAGCGATCCGGCGTAACTCATTGACCTTGGACGGGTCGAGTTCGAGATCGGACGCGATCTCTGCGATCGACGGCTCGCGACCGAAGTCCTGGCTGAGATTGCGCTGTACGGCCGCCAGTTTGTTGATGGTCTCCACCATGTGCACCGGCACCCTGATGGTCCTTCCCTGATCGGCCAGTGCCCGGGTGACCGCCTGGCGAATCCACCACGACGCATAGGTCGAGAACTTGAAGCCCTTGCGGTAATCGAACTTTTCCACCGCCCGCATCAGGCCGAGGTTGCCCTCCTGGACCAGATCGAGCAACGGCATCCCCCTGCCCAGGTACTTCTTGGCGATGGAGACGACCAGTCGGAGATTCGCCTCCACAAGTCGCTGCTGGGAGCGGCGGCCGCTGCGCTCCGTTCTCTGCAGCAGCACTCGCTCGGCACCGCTCAGATCACTTGCCTCTTCGAGCTTGGCCGAGGCGCGTCCGCCGCTCTCCATGCCCATGGCCAGTTCCACTTCCTGCTGGGTGTCCAGCAGTGGGACCCTGCCGATCTCCTGGAGATACATCCGAACGGGGTCGGAGACATCCACTTCCTCGCCGCCGATCACCAACCCGAAGATTGCCTCGGGCGAGTCCTCTCGAATCTCGATCTCAGCCTCGACGAGCGCATCGAACACCTCGTCGAATGAGGTAGATGGGGCCTCGGCCTCCTCCAACTCCTGTTGGATCTCGGCCATCATCAGGAAGCCGCGTTGATGGGCTCGCTTGGTCAGCGCGAGCTCGACCTGCTGTGCGACGGCGTTCAATCCGGCCTCCGAAGCTCGATACGTCTGCGCTCCAAACCTATCAACTGCTCCAGGCGATCGGAAGCCTCCTGGGATTTCCCGTCCCGCTCGAGAGATGCGATCTCGAGACGGGATCGGGAGATCTCGCGCTCGATCATCTCGTACTGAGCGGTTCTCACCACCACTTCCTCGTCTTCGAGTGGCCTGACGTCCATCGCCAGCGACCTGAGTGCGGCACCGATGTCGGACTCGTCGTCGCCGAGAAGAGCGCCGAGGTCGGGGCGCTGACCCCGCGGCATCGCTGCGATGTTCGATGCGACGTGGGCAAACCCGGCCTTCAGCATCGGGTCCGTGAACCAGTGCTCATCGATGCCGATGCCGCGCACGGCCTGGGAGTTGTCGAGCACAAGGCGCAGCAGATCGCGCTCCACGGGTGGCTGGCTGCCGGAGACCGCATCCGTCGAACGCTCCGATTCCTTCCCCTCCCGGCGCTGCGCAGCGATAGCGACGTCCACCGCCTTGGCGACATCGGACTCGGGAATGGCGGTGCCTCGCGAGATGTGGCCGAGATAGGCCTGGCGCACGACGGGGTCGGGGTGGCGGGCGACGAGGGCGGCGGCGGCCCGCATCGCCCTGCTCCTCCCCTCGCGCTCCTCGAGGTTGAAGCCGTCGAGTTCCTTGTTCACCCTGAACTCGAGCAGCGGAACCGACACGTCGATAGCGTTCTGGACCGCGGCCACTTCGCCATCGGCAACGACATCGGCAGGATCTCTCCCCATGGGGAGAGATGCGACCCGCATGTCGAGGTCTCCGGGAACGCTGCGCTCGAATCCCCTCAGGCTGGCGCCGATCCCCGCCTCGTCCGCGTCGAACATGAGGACGACGCGCTCGGTGAAGCGCCGAAGGATGTCGAGGTGCTCCTCCCCCAGCGCGGTCCCGCAGGTGGCAACGGCTATCGGCATACCGGCCTTGTGGAGTGCGATCACGTCGGTGTAGCCCTCGACCACCACCACCGTGTTGGACCGCACCACCTCCGACTTCGCCCAGTTGAGCCCGTAGAGCAGGCCCGACTTCCGGTACAGCGGAGTCTCGGGAGAGTTGAGGTACTTGGGTCCGTCGCCGTCGAGGATTCGGGCGCCGAACCCGACCGGGTCACCTCTGACGTCGAAGATCGGGAACATCACGCGGCCGCGGAACCTGTCGTACAGGCGACCGGTGCGATTCCTCATCGCCAGACCTGCGGCAACGCTTGCATCATCGGGGATGCTCTTGTCACGCAGATGGCGGATCAAGGTCTCGCCCTGATCGGGCGAGTACCCGAGTGAGAAGGTATCCACCGTCGCAGTGTCGTACTCGCGGCTCCTCAAGTACTTCCTGGCCGACGCTGCATCCGGAGCCGTCTTGAGACGCTCGAGGTAGAAGTCGAC
The DNA here is from genome assembly GCA_013202595.1 of bacterium. Taxonomy (GTDB): domain Bacteria; phylum Actinomycetota; class Acidimicrobiia; order Spongiisociales; family UBA11373; genus JABMPV01. Next base: position 1,419 of record JABMPV010000315.1, on the reverse strand, counting down.
GGCCTCGGAGACCGCTGCCACCAGCGCTTCGCGGCGGGATCGCTGCTTGGCGGCCTCAGGGTCGCGATGGAGGGTTATCCCCGAACGTCTCGCCAGCAATTCGAGCGCGTCGGTGAAGTCGAGCGCCTGGGTCTCCTGGACGAAGCGGAACAGATCGCCGCTCTTGCCGCACCCGAAGCAGTGATAGAGGCCCCGCCCCGGGTCGACGGACATCGACGGCGTCTTCTCTTGATGAAATGGGCAGACCGCCATGACCGATCGGCCGCTACGGCGGATCTTCGTGACCTCGGCGACCAGGTCGACGAGGTCTGTGGCGGCGCGCACTCGTTCGATGTCGTCGCGCCGGTAGGCCATCGCGGCGAGTGTACCCCCGGGCATCCCTGCTCAACCCGGCCGCCGGGTCCGGACGCGGCTGTGCCCCCGGGGGAGGCCGGGGGCACAGACGGGAGGAACCTGGTGTGTCAGCGAGTGCGGGCGAAGATCGCCAGGCTGCTTCGCCTGGCGGCCAGAACCATGCTCATGGTGAGGTCGGGATGCTGAATCATGGCGATGTGCCTATCTATTAGGTGGAATCTATGTGATCAACCAAATGTAGGCGTTGAATCTTCCTAATCCAAGGCGATTCCTGTAGAATCTCCCAGAATGGATGATCTAGACCGCACAATCCTCACAGCCCTCATCGACGACGCCCGCAAGCCGGTGGCCCGCATCGCCAAGGAAATCGGCGCCGCCGAGACCACCGTCCACCAGCGGATGCGTCGAATGGAGGACCGGGGAGTCATCAAAGGGACCCGGCTCGTGGTCGATTGGGAGGAAGCCGGTCTCCCCGTCGTGGCCATCGTCAGTGTCGAAGTCATCCAGCCGGGATCGCTCGAAGACGCCGCAGAGCGCTTCTCGGCCATTCCGTGGGTGCAGAACTGCTTCGCCATCACGGGCGAGTTCGACCTGCTTCTCGTGGTCCGGGCCCACACATCGACCCATCTAGGCGATGTCCTCGAGGACATCCGGGCGGCCGTGCCGGCCCGAACCCGCACCGTCATCGTCCTGTCCACGTTCTTCGAGGGAAGGATCCCACCCCTGGTCGACAACGCCTGAGGGGGACAGCCGTGGTTCGTAGTCCGTCGATGCAGGGTGAATCTGGCGTTCTGTGAGAATGATCACATGGCGCACACGACATCAGCTTCAGGCTGGGCGCGCGCCGATCACGCCCGCCGCCTGGACGACAATTTCGACATCCTGGTGATCGGCGGAGGGGTCGTCGGCGCCGGCGTGGCACTCGATGCCGCCTCCCGGGGTCTGCGAACCGCACTCGTCGATCGTGACGACTTCGCCTCGGGTACATCCAGCAGGTCGACCAAACTGCTGCACGGCGGGGTCCGGTATCTCCCGCAGATGCGTTTCGGCCTGGTGCGAGAGGGC
>JABMPV010000314.1 GCA_013202595.1 bacterium | reverse complement strand
TCGGTCCCCAGAAGTGGACCTACTACTACCTGTACGTGATCATCGACATCTTCAGTCGCTACGTGCCCGGCTGGATGCTGGCTCACGCCGAGAACGGCCGCCTCGCCGAGGCGCTTCTCGCCGACACCGTCGCCAAGCAGAACATTGGCCACGGCCAGCTCACCATCCACGCCGACCGCGGCTCGCCAATGACCGCCAAGCCGGTCGCGTTCCTGCTCGCCGACCTCGACGTCATCAAGTCCCACAGCCGTCCGCACGTGAGCAACGGCAACCCGTACTCCGAGAGCCAGTTCCGCACCCTCAAGTACCGGCCCGAGTCCCCGGCCCGGTTCGGCTGCTTCGAGGACGCCCACGCCTTCTGCGGGCGGTTCTTCAGCTGGTAGAACGACGAACACCGTCACTCCGGTATCGGGTTCCACACGCCCGCCGATGTCCATTACGGGCGCGCCGAACTCGTCCGGCAACACCGCGCCGTCATCCTCGACGCCGCCTACGCCGAGCACCCCGAACGCTTCGTCCGCAAGCCACCCGAACCACCCGCCCTGCCAACGGCCGTGTGGATCAACGAGCCCAAGGAGGACACTGCTACGACACAGTGATTCCCGAAGAAACCTGCCCCACAACGGTTGACACGCGCCGGTCCGTTCAGGAAGTAAAAGTGGGCGATTTCGTTGTCTATTGTTGGAGTGTCGCGAGGGCGAGGGGTTTGGTGATCTGCGTATCCGCGAGGAACAGGCTCGGCACATATCCCGCAGGGGCGATCCTGCGCTTCTCGCCCCGGGGATGACGGCGAGGTGGCTGCCCGTCCGATGACGAGGGAGAGATGAGGGTCTGTTGTCGAACTACTACCTGAGTCGTGTGTTCACGGCGGCGGCGATCGGTGAGCTCGCCGGTCCGCGGTCGTATCCGCGCGGCGTGGGATACCAACGAGAGGGCAGGGTCGAACTCGAAGCAGGCAACGAGGTGCGGGTCCGAGCGATGGTGCGTGGGTCGATGCCCTACGTCGTCGAGTTGTGGGGCGATGACGGTGAACCCGGGTGGTCGTGCACTTGTCCCGCTGCCGAGGATGGATCGTTCTGCAAGCACTGCGTCGCAGTTGCCCTCTCGCTCGCTCCTGATGACGCCTCGGCCCCGAATCTCGTCTCGGTGCTGACATTCCCAACCGGCCCGTCGCCCGCCGATGAGCTGGCCGTGTTCGTGGAGGGTTTGTCGCACAAGCGCTTGGTGGAGATCGTGCTCGATCGGGCCGGGTCGGACTGGCGGCTCGGTGAGCGTCTGTTGGCCGAGGCCCGCGCCGAGCGAGGCGCAGGGCTCGACCTTGAGGTGTGGAAGCGACGAATCGCCGACGCGTTTGCCCCGTACGGCGATTTCGTCGGGTACCGCGAGGCACAGGGGTGGGCGGGCGAGGTCGATGGGATGATCGACACGCTCGAGGATCTCGCGGCGGCGGGCCATGCTGCGGCGGTGGTGCCGCTGGCGGAGTACGCGCATCGCCGCGCGGACGAGGCCGTCCAGTATGTGGATGACTCAGACGGCTGGCTGTCGAACATCTCCGCTCGGCTGAGCGACGTACATCTCGGTGCGTGCATTGAGACCCGGCCCGATCCGGTCGAATTGGCCTGCCGCCTGGTCGATCTGGAGCTCACCTCGGAGCTCGACGGCTTCCACCGTGCCGCTGCGACCTATGCCGACGTGCTCGGTGAGGTTGGGTTGGCGGCCTATCGCGAACAACTCGAGCCGCACTGGCGGAGACTCGGTCCCAACGATAACGAGGTCGGTGACGAGGATGCGGACGAGTGGCTCAGTTCGTTCGCAGTACGGCAGGCCATGGTCGGCTGGGCGCTCGGCACGGGTGACCCCGATGCCCTCATCGAAGTGCACAGCCACGAACGGCTGCGAGTCGATGCGGTCTTGGAGATCGCTCGGTCGCTCACCGACGCTGCCCGGGTCGAAGAGGCGGTCGAGTGGGCGACCCGCGGGTTGGAAGATCACGCCGATCGCTCGTGGCAGACCGGGCCGCTGCGGGAGTTCCTCGCCGAGATCCACCGCTCGCGGGGCGAGTCCGAAGCAGCCGTCGGCCTGTTCTGGGACGCATTCGTGGCCGCGCCGTCGCTCACGGCGTACCGGCGTCTGCTCGGTGAGGCCACCGGTGGGGATGGTTGGTCGCAGCGCTGTGTCGAGCATCTTCGGCAGCAGCTGGCCGGCGCGGCTCCGCTCCGGTCTGCACCATCGCAGGGGCGTGGACTCGGTGACGGGTCGGTACTCGCCGAGATCCTGCTCTATGAGGGCCGCGCCGACGAAGCCTGGCAGGCAGCCACCGAGCACGGGTGCAGACAGCGACTGTGGATGACCTTGGCGCGGGCCCGCGAGGACACCCATCCGCTCGACGCCATCGGGGTGTACGAACCCGAAGTCTTCGCGCTGATCGACCAGAAGAAGACGCCCGCCTACCGGTCGGCGGTCGATCTGATGAGCCGAATCCGGCGGTTAGCAACCGCTGCCGGCCGACCCGATCGTTTCACGGCGGTGCTCGAACGCGTCCGGGTCGAGCACCGCGCCAAACGCAACCTAAAGAAGCTGTTGGACGACAAGGGCTGGTGAGGCTCGACTCTCGGCCGCTACTCCCGGCGTCCCGACTGGTCCACTCGACCGGATGGTGGAGATCGCCGATCAAGCCAGCATGTACGACAAGACGGCGGAGCCCAAACGGACGCGCTGATCGTTTGTGGCTCAGAGCACGGCGAGTAGGTCCGACGCCAGGGCTGTCATCGACGCTGCGATCGTGTCGGGGTCGGCGTCGAGTCCGGCGGCACGGATGGCCATTTCGACCCCGACCGCATCGACATGACCGAACAACGGCTCGAGCTGGGCTACAGCCTCAATGGTGACGGCTGCGCTCAGCTCATGGGCGCGTAGACGATCGATGCGCTCGGCCAGATCCGTTGTCACGGTGGCCTGAAAAAGCCGGAGCAGGTCGAGCGCATCCTTGTCCCGCCCCCGATCGTCGGCGCTGGTGCGCTCCGTGATCTTGTGGACCTTCGCAACCAGGAGCGCGCCCGGTCCGGCGACCAGCATGGTGGCGGATCGAGCATCAGCTGGATCGAGGGCGCCGATCGTCATCGGTTGCCGGTCAACGAGTGCGGCTTCGAGTCCCTTGGCGCGTCGGGCGACGCGCTTGCCATGTGGTCCGAGCCGAGCGCCGCGAGTGCCCGGGCCGGCCAGCGCTTCGGGAACCATCAGGTCGACGTAGATGCCATCGGGGTTGAGCCAGCCGCCGGGGTGCTCGCGGGTGGTGAAGCCACGCGCCGTCAGGAGGTCGGCTAGCAGCGGGGAGTCGGCGAGGTCAGCAGGGCCGATCGTGAAGTCGGCGTCGGTGGTGTACTCGACGGCGGCGAGGTGGGCGTCGCCGGTGTGGAGGTAGATAGCCTGGGCGCCGACGAGGACGATGGCGTCGAGATGGACAGCGAGCGCGTCGGTTGCGTCGAGCAGCGCCGAGCGGGCGCGGACATAGAGCGGATCAGGATCGCCAGGCATCCTCGTTCTCCCTCATCCACCGGAGTATCTCCTCGCCCTGTGACGGTTCTCGGCCCGGTCCTGTCAGCAGGTCGACTGCGAGCTGGCTCGGGGCGACGCATCGCAGGCCGTCGCGGCTGATGGTCCGGTCGAACACAACCGGATCGAACGGTTCGAGCAGCACGACGTTCGCGCCCGCCTCGGCTTCGCGGAGGCCGAGTCGGTTGGCGGCCTTGGTCACGTCGACGACGTAGAGGGTGGCGGTTCTAGCAGGTGCGATTGGGTCGAAACGCTGTGCCGCGAAGGCACCGGTCGCGGCGTAGGTGAGCTTCTTGTCTCGAACCCTTCTCTCGATCGTCGGGAGCCCACGGGGTTCCAGGAACGTCGCGGCCATGTTCGAGCCCGCCTGGTCGTAGTCCGTCGCCCACCGACGAATGGCAGACTGCCAGTCGACGGCCAGTACGGGACCACGGGGCTCACGGGTGACGATGCCTTCTCGCTCCAAGAGTTCGAGCACACGCGAGACGGATGCCGCAGACGCGCCGGTCGACTTGGCGAGCTCGCGGACACCGAACGGGGGAGCGCTGTCGATGATCGCCCTCACTGCACGTGCTGCGCCGCGACCGCGAAGCGATTGGAGATCGCTCTTTTGAGGCCACGGGTCTCGATCCGCTCCCACCGTCGAGATGAACAGTCCAGGTGAGGACCCCTCGATCCGGACGTTCCCGGTCGTGTCGATGTACCCGATTCCGAAGTCGTCGAGGATCTCCCGGGATCGAGGTGAGAGATACGCGGCGGCGATGACGGGCAGGGCAGCCGGCAGAGCTTCGGTAGTGAGCATAGAGATCTGCTCGGCTGCCTCGGGCACGAGACGCGGTTCCAGCAGTCGCTTGATCTCGATTGCCAGGACAGCGCGCTCGCCACTCGGCGAGGTGATCTCGATGAGGAGGTCGATTCGGGAGTTCGCGGCGAACGCGCCGGTCCTCGACCGGAGCGACCAGCCCGAGGGGAGGCGCTCGACCAAGATCTGCTCGACGCCGCGAGCGATACGCGTTTCACTGGGCAGCCGTTTTCTCGCCACAGGCAAGTCCTTCTTCCAGGCAACTCAACCGTTCCAGAAACTATACTGTTTCAGTGTTGGTGAAACAAACGTATTTCCGGAACACTTCTAACGGATCCTCTAGCGGATGGGGCGGCATGAGGGGTTATCCACAGGCATCATCCATCATGCACCTTCCGCGAAACCCCAGGTAGCGAGCACTATTGAGCAACAACGAGAGTTAACGAGTAGCCCCCAGAAGCAACTCACAACCCGAAGGTCGGAGGTTCAAATCCTCCCCCCGCTACGAAACAGAACCCCTGTACGAGCAGTGGTTCTGTTCTTTGTCGGGGCACCTTGGCCCCGGTGATCGTGTCTAGGAATCACACGAATAGTCACGGTGGGTCTCAAATCCCCGGTAGAGCACTGATCCGACTGTTGCGACGGTCTGGGCGTGAATGCTGACGCCGCTCATCGAAATTCCCCACCCTGGTGGGGGTCTGTCAGATTCTTTGTGTATCCGGGTGTGGTGGTGTGCATTAGATGTGGTTGGCGATCCGGTCGCCGTAGTGGACGGTGAGTGCGTTGAGGATGGTTTTCCAGCTGTTGATCCTTCCTGTCATGTTGGCACGATTCTTCCTACGGGTCGTGGCGACGAGGTAGAGGACTTTCAATGCGGCTTGTTCGGTGGGGAAGTGTCCCCGGTGCCGCACAGCCCTGCGGAACCGGGCGTTGAGGCTCTCGATGGCGTTGGTGGTGTAGACGATGCGGCGCAGCTCGACGGGGAACTCCAAGAATGGGACGAACTCGGCCCACTGGTTCTCCCACGAGCGGATCATGGCGGGATAGGTCTCTCGCCAGTCGTCAGCGAACGTTTCGAAGTGGGCTTCGGCGGCCGCCACGGTCGGAGCGGTGTAGATGGCCCGCATCTGGGGAGTGATCTTGGACCAGTGCTGCTTCGATGCGTATCGGAGGCTGTTGCGGACCATGTGCACCACACAGGTCTGCACTGTCGCTTCGGGCCAGGTGACTCGGATCGCATCCGGTAGGCCCCGGAGCCCGTCACAGCAGACCACCAGAGCGTCCTTCAGCCCACGATTCCTGAGTTCGGTAAGCATGGTCATCCACTGTTTGGCGCCCTCGCCACCCGATGGGCCGATCCACAAGCCCAGGACGTCGCGTTCCCCATCCACATCGACACCTATGGCCACATAGACGGGCCGGTTGGCGACCTGGGTGTCACGGACCTTGATCACTACCGCGTCGATCAACACCACCGGATACACCGGGTCCAAGGGCCGGTTCTGCCACACCACCATGTCCTCGACAACCCGGTCAGTGATCCGACTGATCGTGTCCCTCGACACGTCAGTGTCGTAGATCTCGGACAGGTGCCCCTGAATCTCGCCGGTCGTTAGGCCTTTGGCATACAGAGAGATCACGTTGCCCGA
>JABMPV010000313.1 GCA_013202595.1 bacterium | reverse complement strand
GCCGTGATCCCCGCTCAGCAGCACTTCGGGGACGGCCCAGCCCTCGTAATCGGCGGGCCGCGTGTAGTGGGGCTCCTCGAGCAGGCCCGACCGGAAGGACTCGGATTCGATCGACGCGGGGTTCCCCAACACACCGGGCAGCAGTCGGGCGATACCCTCGACGATGGCCAGGGCGGCCACCTCTCCGCCAGCAAGGACGAAGTCGCCGAGCGAGGCCTCCTCGTCCACGAGATGTTCTGCCACCCGATGATCGATGCCCTCGTACCGCCCGCAGACGAGCGTGATCGCCTCTTCGCCCGCCCAGCGATCGAGTGTCGCCTGGGTGATCGGGCTGCCCGCCGGTGTGAGCAGCACCCGGTGAGACGTCTCCAGCGGCTCGAGAGCGGCCGCAAGCGGCTCGATCATCATCACCATCCCCGGACCACCGCCGAATGGCGCATCGTCGACCTGACGATGCCTGCCATGTCCGTGCTCGCGGAGATCGACAAGGTCGATGGTGAGCGCGCCATCCTCGATTGCGCGTGCCACGATCGACACGTCGAGGGGAGACTCGAAGAACGCGGGGAAGATGGTGATGATGGAGATGCGCATCTGCACTGAGGCTATCTGCCTGCGACGCACCGCACATCGAACCCCGGCACCCCGACCGCACCTCGGGTGGTCGAAAACGATCCTACGGCCACTTAACGTGGCCAGGATGGGCGCTTATTGCTAATATCGCATCATGAGTACCAAGCGGACATCGCGCCGCTGGGCCCGCCTCGCGCTGGTCGGCGCGGCCATATGGGCGATGGCGGCTCCCGCACCCGCCGGAGCGCAGGTGGAGGGCCCGTGCGTCGCGTACTTCAACGGCGTTTCGATCGAGGAGATCGACACCATCCGCACCCCGCTCGAACTGGGCGCCGACGATGTGCTCACGTTCTTCGGAACCGACGAGCTCGGGACGCAGTCGGCGAACGTCGAGGTGTCGCTCGTCGGCTTCGGCCTCGACAACGGGACCACAACCTACGGTCCCGTCCAGGCAGAGTTCTCAGCGAACCTCGATCTCACCGACATGACCACATATGGCGTCGGGCTCTATCAGGTGACCGGGACCACCGACAACTGCACCGTCGAGGCCTGGCTGCGGATCAGCGGCCGATTCCCGCTGACGACTCTCGCCGGGCTCACGGCTGCAGGCCTCGCACTCGGCGGGCTGACCGCCCAGGTCTCCGCCATCGCCACCCGGGGCCGCTGGTCGCACGTGACGGCAGGTCTCGGCGGCATCGCAACAGGCCTCGGCATCGCACTGCTCGGACAGCAGTTCGGTCGCCTCCAACTCTCCTTGCTCAGCGTCCTGACCAGCATCGCGATCGCATCGCTGATCGGGTTCGTCATCGCAAATCTGCTCCGGCCCAAGGTCGGGCCGGGTTTCTTCGAGCGCAGGCGGATTGCAGCTGCCGAATACCGCGCCAGGGTGGAGGCCGACGAGTCCGCTGCCCAGCAGCGGGCCGATTCGCTCGCAGCTCAGCGACAGACGGCCCAGGTCGCGGCGATGGCCTCGCCACAGGTGGCTCAGGACCCGATCACCGCCCAGCATGCAGCAGTGCCAGCAGCTCCGATCGCCACCGAACAGTTCCAGGCCGCTACTCCGGCCGTCGCTGCCACGCCTGCCCCGACACCGGTGCCTGCCAACGACAACACGCCGTACTGGGGTTATGTCATGGCTCAAACCGACGTCTACGACATCACCGACCACACCCGCATCGTCGCCGTGCTCCAACCGGGCAAGTGGTACCTCGCGCGCCGCGAGGCGGGTGGCTGGGTCCACATCGTCGCTTCCGACGGCGGAGAGGGCTGGGTCGCCCGCGCGTCAGTCCATCGCCAGGGCTGAACCGGCTGCGGAACCCCTCAAGAGTGACTAGTCACCTTTCGATGAAGTCTGTGTGCGTACCTTTGCCGTTCGGGTCGTCGCGACCCTCTCCCTCACCCTCATAGCCTCGGCGTGTGCCGGCGGCAGCGGCGTCGATGAGATCGTCCAACCACTCGCCCAGGCGCTCCCCCTCGAGATCGCCAACGCCTCCGAAGTGGTGCCGACGCCGGGGATCGAGGTGCCCGATCTCACATCACGCCCGATCAGCGACGATCAACTCCTCTCGATGCTCCCCGACGGGAGCACCGGGGTCTCAGCCACCGATACACCGATCGTCTTGCACGCTCGAAGCAACGACGACCTGATCACCGACGCAGTGCTCGACCGCGAGGACGAGGTAGACGACATCACCCGCTTCCGGCGCCTGTCGGGCGTCGGCGCCACCTACGACGCACGCACCTACACGGCCCATGTGTGGGTCGACGTGCTCGCCGACCGGCAGTCGGCACACGAATACCTGCTCGACACCGCCGGCGACGCGGTGAAAGGGGCGGGAGGCACGCACGCTCCAGGAATCAAGGCTCTGTCCGCCGATGAGTTCCCGGTCGCAGTCGGTGAGGAATCGATCGGCATGATCGCCCAACTCGACGGCGGCTCCACAGAGACGATCGTCATGTCACGCGTGGGCAGGGTGGTCGTCTTCTCGTCCGTGGTGCACGACGACGATCGCGATCTCCGGGTGCCGGCCCAGTACCTGGGAGAGGAGACGATCGACGGCATCCTGGCGACTCTCACCGGAGCAGGCGCCGAGCCGATCGGATCGACCGGGCCCGATTCCTACGGCTTCTCGTTCGAGATGACGGTGGAGGGCCCAGGGGACGATCGGCTCTCCGTGTCGGCAACCGGAAGATCCCACTCGGGTGACACTTCATGCCGCGTCAGGATGACCCGGGGTGACTCGGCTGTGGACCGCGACCTCGTGTCGGTCGGCGGCAACCTGTGGTCCCGGGACCACGGGAGAGGCGACTACCACGCAACCGGATCTGGTCTCGTCACCGACAGGGCGCTGTTCGAGTGGTGCCCCGCCTGGCCCATCGACGTCGTCACATCAGGGCTCATGCCCCTGCTCGATTCCACTCCGGCCGCAGCCGAACTCGAAACAGGTCCCGCTCTCGGATACCGGGTCGATGCCGCAGGACTCGGCGCGCTCCTCGGCGAGAACACCAACGGAGTGACGGTGGAGGTCTTCAACGTCTGGCTGTCTGCGGGAAGCCAATGGATGGTGGACCTCGGACTCACGACGACAGGGACCTCGAGCACGCTCGACGGACTGTTCGGATCCGGGTTCGGGCCAAACCAGTCGGTGACCGTCACCATCAGACAGCGGGTCTCCGACCTCGGGGCAGCCGACCCGATCAGTGCGCCTGGCCTGTGACCGATGCGGCGCCCTCATAGAGCGTCGTCCTCCGCATCGGCATCCGACCGGCTGCGGTGATCGCAGCCTCCAACTCGACAGCAGTGACGACCTGACCGTGATCGGCCCCTGCCGCCCTCGAGATGTTCTCGTCCATGAGCGTGCCGCCCATATCGTTGCACCCCGATCGCAGTAGCGCGGCGCCGCCGGCGAGTCCCAGCTTGACCCACGACGCCTGGATGTTCGGAATCAGACCATCGAAGGCGATGCGGGCGATGGCGTGCACGAGGATGACCTCATCCCATGTGGGGCCGGGCCGTGCCCTCCCCCTCAGCCAGATCGGAGCACCCATGTGGATGAACGGCAGGGGCACGAACTCAGTGAACCCTCCGGACCTGCGCTGGACCTCGCGCACCACCTCGAAGTGATTCGCCCAGGCGACCGGATCGTCGATATGGCCGAACATGATCGTGGCCGTCGATCTCAATCCCAGATCGTGGGCGGTCAGCATGACCTCGGCCCACTGCGCCGTCCTGATCTTGTCGGGGCACAGGTGCTCTCGCACTCGATCGTCCAGGATCTCAGCGGCGGTTCCCGGCAGAGTGCCGAGACCGGCATCGCGCAGCCTGGTGAGGAAGTCCCTGACGGTCACGCCGAGGGTCTCTGCACCCTGCCACACTTCCAGAGGCGTGAAGCCGTGGATATGCATCCCCGGAACGGCCTCCTTGATGGCCTCGACCACCGACACGTAGAAGTCGCCCGTGAAATCGGGATGAATGCCGCCTTGCAGGCACACCTCGGTCGCCCCGAGATCTGCCGCCTCACGAGCCCTGAATGCCACTTCGTGCACCTCGAGGAGATAGGGATCACCCCTGAGGTTCAGCGAGCGGGGGCCCTTGGAGAACGCACAGAACCCGCAGCGGAAGTAGCACTGGTTGGTGTAGTTGATATTGCGGTTGGCGACATAGGTGACTGTGTCGCCGACGGCCCTGCGCCGCAACTCATCGGCTACCGCCGCGATCTCGTCGACCTCGTCGCCGCGAGCGCCGAACAGCATCTCGATCTCGTCCCTGGTGGGGGCGATCCCATCCCTCGAACGCTCGAGGATGGCCGCCACGCAGGGCCTGATGATGCTGCCCTGACTGCCGCTGAGCCACGCCTCATCCGACCACTCGGCGGACAAGCGTCGTGGCAGGACGGGGACCTGCCCTCCCCGACCCGGCGCCCACTCGTACCTGGGTCGCGCAGCACTCGATCCGTCGATCTGCTGCAGCCAGGCTTCATACAGTTCTCTGCTCAGATCTGAGCGAGCCTCGTCGATCGGCGTGCCGAGCGGCAACGCCGTCCTCTCGACCAGGAGCCGGGGAGCCAGCGCATCACGCAACTCGCCCAGCGTCCCGGAGTCCCAGCCCCGCAGCATCAGATCGCCGGCGCCGGTCTCGACCGCCGCCACTGCCTGGTCGACGGTGTCGACGAAGACCGACACCGCCACCTGATGCAGACCCGGGAGGGTCGCCATCGAGACGGCCTCACCCACGCGGCTCCTGCCGGTGCTGAGGAAGGCGGGCCCCGAACGGGTGAGTGCATCGAGCACGTCCTCACTCGAGCCAACGTCCTCGAGGGTGATCCGCCAACCGGCCACACCGCCGTCGGCGAGTGTGCGGGCGCCATCGGGGCCCACGACCCAGGCCGCGACGTCGTCACGATCAGACCGACTCGACACCGGCAGAAGCCCACCGGCCATCGCCGCAGCAGCATCCGCTGCCCCACCGCCTGTGATGACGACGGTGGTGTCGCCTTCGGCGTGCCGGGCCGCGGCCCATGGCCCGGTCACCGAGTCAGCCGGCCTGAGTCGACAAAACGTGATCATACATCCTCCTGCTGTGGGGCGAGAGCGTAGCCCTGGTGGTCTGCGGCGGCCCACAGGCGATCGAGCATCGCCGGTTCGACCCATTCGTCTGTCATGAACTCGGGGTACACCGGCAGCCTGGGCATCAGCCGGAACCCCGCAGCCCCGGTCCGTGCTCGCAGTTCAGCCAGGTGCGGCCAGGGAGCCTCGGGGTTGACCCAGTCGATCGTGAGGGGGGACACACCACCCCAGTCGTTGATGCCGGCGTCGAGGTACACCTCATATCGCTCTGTGAGATTGGGCGGCACCTGCAGATTCATCTCGGCACCGAGAACCCACCTGGCGACGGCGACGACCCTTGCGAAATAGTGGACCGTCGGTTCGGCCTCCCTGCGCATCCTGGTGTCGAGTTTCGCCCTGAAGTTCTGGACGATGATCTCCTGGATGGCACCCGTCTCCCGAACCAGATCGGCCAGGACGAACAGGCTGTCGACGACCTCGTCCGGAGTCTCCCCGATGCCGATGAGCACCCCGCTGGTGAACGGGACCTTCTGGCGGCCCGCCGCCCGAATGGTTGCAATCCTCACGACCGGGTCCTTGTCGGGGCAGCCGTGGTGGGGCATCCCTTCGTCCATCAGGCGCGGCGAGGAGTTCTCCAGCATCAACCCCATCGACGGGCTGTGTGGCCGCAGCATGGCGATCGCGCCGTCGTCCATCACGCCGGGATTGGCGTGGGGGAAGAGCGACGTCCGCTCGACGATCCGCTCCGCCATCCGACTCACGTACTCGAGGGTCGTTGCGCAGTCGTGCATCGCCAGGAACTCCGCCGCAGCGGGCCACCGGGCCTCTGGGGTGTCTCCCAGCGTCAGGAGCGCCTCGGTGCAGCGGTGGGCGTCACCGGCATCTGCAATGGCATCGACATCCGCCGGTGTCAGATACTCGCCCCCGGCGCCCGGAGGCTTTGCGAACGTGCAGTAGGTGCATGTGTCCCGGCACAGCGTGGTGACGGGGACGAACACCTTCCGCGAGTAGGTGATCACCCGATCCGAGCCCTCGTCGCGCAGCCGTCTGGCCTCGGAGAACAACCCGGCGACGTCGCCATCGCCGGCGAGGAACCGCGCTGCGAGGTCTGGATCGGGTGCCGGAAACGCCATGGCGGGCGACGGTATCAGGACGGGGGGCGAATCACGGGTGGTACCGGTTCCAGAGAATGCCCGTTTCGCAGTAGCCTGGTGTCGACCAAATAAGGGGGTCATCCCACCAATGTCAAGCGCACCAACGCGCATCGGGCTCATGGGCTTCGGTCGCATCGGCCGCAACGTGTTCCGCCAACTCGTGGAGCATCCCACCATCGAGGTGGCAGCCATTTGTGACATCGCAGACCCAGAGGCCCTCGTGTACCTCTTGAAGTACGACACCGTCTTCGGACGGTTCCCCAAGCCTGTGTCTCTCGAAAACGCCAAGCTGGTCGTGGACGGCCGCGCCATCCCGATCATCGACGCCCGCGACCCGGGAGACGTCGATTGGGCGGAGCTCGGCGTGGACATCGTCGTCCAGGCCACCCGCAAGCACAGGACCAAAGCAGAATTGATGCGGCACATCGAGAGAGGCGCCAAGAAGGTAATCCTCGCATCCGTGCCTGAGGACGCCTCCGAGATCGAGACACTCCTCATGGGTGTCAACGACGTCACCCTGGATCCCGACGACCTGATCATCGCGCTCGGCTCCAACACGTCGAACGCTCTCGCTCCGGTGCTGAAGGTCCTCGATTCGGAATTCGGCATCGAGAAGGTCATGTACACGGTGGTCCATGCGTTCACCAACGAGGCCCGTCTCGCAGACGTGCCCGGTGATGGGCTCAGGACCAGTCGCTCGGCCGCAGAGAACATCATCCCTGCGTCCACCAACTCGCCCGAGATCATCGAAGGGATCCTCCCCGAGCTGAAGGGCAAGATCTCCGGCATCGCACTCAACGTGCCCGTTGCCGACGGATCGAACATCGACATGGTCGTCATCCTCTCGAAGGCGACAACGCCTGCCGAAATCAATGCGGCCATCGAGAAGGCGGCTCAGAACAGCAGTGTCCTCGAGTACACCGAGGACCCGATCGTCTCCAGCGACGTCATCGGCTCTTCGTACTCGGCTGTCTTCGACGGTCAGGCCACGCTCGTCATGGACGGGACGATGATCAAGGCAATCGTCTGGTTCGACAACGGCTGGGGCTATGCGGCCCGCTGCGTCGAGACCATCGAGAAGATGGCATCGTTCGAGGAGGTTTCCGCATGAAGGTGGCAATCAACGGCTT
>JABMPV010000312.1 GCA_013202595.1 bacterium | reverse complement strand
CCCCGCCGCCGCAGCACCTGCCGCTGCCGCTCCGACGACCGCTCCGGCCCCTGCCGCTCCGGCAGCCTCCGGGGTGCCCGCTACCGACGGCCCGGCAGTCGAGGTGGTCGCCGCCGAGCCACAGCCCGAGGCTGCAGGTCCGGTGGCCGAACCCGAACCCGCGGAGGACCTCGTCTCCACCGGCAGCATCCCGCGTTGGCTGGTCGCCCTGTTCATCATCGTCCCGGTGTTTGCGATCGCATATGCGCTGTTCCTCCCCAATGGCCCCAACTGCGGCGACGGTGGCCGCCTGGCAGTGGACCCGGTCACCGGCCTGGCGGTCAACTGCGATGGTTCGGAGTATGGCGTCGAGGTGATCGACTTCTTCTCGATCGGCGAGGACACATACGCTTCGTGCACGTCATGCCACGGCGCGAGCGGCGGCGGAAGCGGCAACTTCCCTGCCTTCACGGAAGGAGCGCTGTTGGCGACGTTCCCGACGGGCCAGTGCTCATCCCAGGTCGAATGGATCGGCCTGGGCACCCGGGGATGGCCCGATGCCACCTACGGGGACACAGAGAAGACGGTTGGCGGATCGGGTGCGGTCATGCCGTCGTTCGGTGGAGTGCTCACCGACATCGAGTTGCAGGCGGTGGCCTTCTACGAGCGGGTCACGTTCGGCAACGAGGACTTCGAGACCGCCTTCACAGACTGCGGTCTCGATCTTCTCGAAGAAGAGCTCGCAGAGCTCGCTGCAGGCGGCTGAGTCCATGGTTCCCGTCGATCTCTTCTCCGACACCCACACCCTTCCGACTGCAGCCATGCGCTCGGCGATGGCCAACGCGCTCGTCGGCGACGAGCAGATGGGCGAGGACCCCACGACCAGGCTCCTCCAGGACCGGGTGGCGGAGCTCCTCGACACCGAGGCCGCCCTCTTCCTGCCCACGGGCTCGATGTGTAACAAGGTGGGTGTGGCAGCCCTGACCCGGCCGGGCGATGCCGTGATCTGCGATTCGATGGCCCATGTGCTCCGGTTCGAGGGTGGCGGGTCGGCCGTGCTGTCCGGCGTCGTGTTCGAGCCGCTCGCCACGGAGAAGGGGTGGTTCACCCCTGATCAGGTGGAGGCGGTCCCGATCGGCGGCAACGTCTATCAGCCGCGCTCGGCTCTGGTGACCCTCGAGAACACCAACAACTTCGGCGGTGGGACGGTGTGGCCCATCGACATATACGAAGCCGTCTGCGCTACGGCGAGGGAGCGCGGTTCTGCGGTATTCACCGACGGCGCTCGCTTGCTCAACGCGTCGGCCGCTTCGGGCATCGTGCCGAGCAGGTGGGCCGCTTCGGTCGATGGCCTGTGGATCGACCTGTCGAAGGGCCTCGGTTGTCCCGGAGGCGCTGTGCTCGCCGGGAGCGCCGGGTTCATCGCCGAGGCCAACCGGTTCAAGTACATGTTCGGAGGGGGGCTGCGCCAGTCGGGCATCCTGGCTGCCGCCGGGGTGTACGCGCTCGACCATCACCTCGATCGACTGACGGACGACCACGTTCGGGCGGCCCGGTTCGCTGAGGGATTGGCAGCCCTGGGCTACTCGGTCGAGACCCCCGAGACCAACATGGCCTTCTTCGATCCGACACCGGTCGGATTGACTGCATCGGAGGCCGTCGCACGGTTCGTGGCACAGGGCGTCAGGGTGAGCGTGGTCGCAGGCAGGATTCGGGCCGTCACCCACCTCGACGTGGATGATGCCGGGATCGATGCGGCTCTCGCCGTCGCTGCCGGGATAGCCGCCGCCTCAGCGAATTCCACCTCCGGCTGAGTCGGGTCGACGCTCGTGATACCGCCACTCCCGTCAATAGCATGCCGGTCATGACCACACCTGAGGTCCTCGTCGTCGGCGGCGGACCGGGCGGTTCTGCCGCCGCTCACTGGCTCGCCGATCTCGGCCACGAGGTGATGCTCGTCGAGAAGAAGGAGTACCCGCGCGAGAAGACCTGCGGAGACGGCCTCACCCCGCGGTCGATCAGGCAATTGCTCGACATGGGGTTCGACTTCGATGTCGCCGAGTTCCACCACTGCCGGGGTCTGCGCGCCTACTCGGGTGACCTGATGTTGGAGCTCGACTGGCCCGATCATCCCGAGTTCCCTTCGTGGGGCGGGGTCATTCGCAGGGCCGATCTCGATCAGCAGGTGGCGAGGCTCGCCGAGAAACAGGGCGCGGTCATCCGCGATCACACAGCGGCCGCCCCGATCATCGAAGGTGGCCGCCTCTCCGGGATCACCCTCACCTCGGATGGCGAGACGGAGACGATCCACCCCAGAGTCGTGATCGTCGCCGATGGCTCCCTCTCCCGCTTCGGCAGGGCGCTGGGTGGCTCGCGGGACAAGGCCTTGCCATACGGCCTCGCCGCCAGGGCCTATTACTCGAGTCCGAGATCCAAGGACCCCTACATCGAGAGCCAGTTGGACCTGCGCGATGCAGCGGGGACGAGCGTCCCAGGGTACGGGTGGGTGTTCCCACTCGGCGACGGCGTGGTCAACGTCGGGGTCGGCGTGCTCTCCACGTTCCACCGGTGGAAGGAGACCAACACCAACATCCTGATGGATGCCTTGGTGTCGTCCGCTCCGGACCACTGGGAGATCTCGCCGGACACCGCCCTCAGCAAGCCCCGCGGCGGGAAGCTGCCCATGTCGATGTCGGTGGGACCGAAGGTGGGGGCCAACTGGTTGCTCGTCGGCGACGCCGCCGGCGCCATCAACCCGTTCAACGGCGAGGGCATCGCTTACGCGTATGAGACCGGCAGGATCGCGGCTCGGCACGTCCACAACGCTCTGGCAGCCGATGATCTCGGTCTGTTGCACGGGTATCAGGCGGAGATCGACGACACCTACGGGTTGTACTTCAGGACGTCGCGGGCCTTCGTCAGAGCCATCGGCCGGCCCGGTGTGATGAAGGTGCTGACCGGGACCGGTTTGCGATCGAAGACGCTCATGGAGTGGACGCTCCGGGTGATGGCAAACCTCCTGCGGCCCGACGAGATCCACCCCGCCGAGGTGGCCTATCGCGCCCTCGAGCGGATCGTCCAGATCGGCCCCGAGCCCTAATCGGGACGTCACCCGGCGCAGGCGTGACACTTCTGTCTCTTGATTCTCCGTCGGTGGCGTCTTCACGGGGTTCGCT
>JABMPV010000311.1 GCA_013202595.1 bacterium | reverse complement strand
TCGGACGCCTGATCGACCCATAGGTCGATGGTTCCGTCGAGTCGATCCTGGTTCGGCGACTCGATACTGGCTCTGGCGAGGAGATCTCCGCCCCGGGCGGGGCGGACGAATCTGATCCACATCTCACTGGTGACCGCCAACTCCTCGATGCCGATGATCGAGATCGTCGCAAACCACAGAGCCGTGTCGGCAACGGCGAAGATCAGCGGCCCGCTGATGTACCCGCCGGGCAGGACCTCTGCATCGTCGAACCTCCATCGGACGGTTGCCGTCCCGTCTCGGAGGGCCTCACACCGGATCCCCCACCGAGCGGCTGACGGGAAAGCCTCCGCGAGAAACCTATTGGCGGCGTCTGTCGTCAGGCGGGGGGACACCAACTCACCCTAGGTGTACCTGGAGCGCTCACAGATACCTTCACCCCGGGATCGCGTTTCCCCGCCCTCAGTGCTGGACCGTCCCGCGAGGAGTTGCCGTACCCTCGATGAACGGGTGCTCCTCTAACTCCCACATGACGCCATTCAGTGTCTTTGGATGGCCAAAGGCGACCAGCCCGAGAGGGAGATCCTGAGGATCCGACGCTCCGAACGAGACGCCCTCAGCCTCGAATGTGCGCATCTCCGCATCGACATCCTCCACCCAGAGAGAGATCTGGCTGAGTCCCTCTCCGCGGTTGCGCGTCAGGACATTCAGCGGCGCTTCCTCCCCGACCTCCGTGATGAACTGGATGAAGCTCTCTCCGAGGTCGAAGAGGATTCCCGCGATCTGGCCGGGCGTCGAGAACACGTGATCGGGCAGTACCGTCGGTTCCACGCCCAGAAGCCTCGTGTAGCGCTCCCTGACCGCTTCGATGTCCGCGACACGGATCACAACGCCCCTCAGTTGCTTGTCTCCCATTGGCTCCTTCTCCGATGACACTGCGCAGATTGAAGCAGGCGAAGACCGCCGGCGACTGTGGCACGTGGGGCGCCCCGCCGACTCACCCCCGGGTGCGGAGCGAACGGTGTGCCCGCTACCTCGCCTAACGTTGCTCCCCGTGACCTGGATCCTGGTGACCAACGACGACGGCCCCGACACGCCTGCGCTGCCCGCGCTGGCCACCGCAATGAGCGCCCTGGGAGAGGTGCGCGTCGTGGTGCCCCACGTCGAGCGCTCCTGGATAGGCAAGGCGATCACCCGCTTCGGGTCGATCGTGGTCGAGCAGACCGAGCGATCCGGTGTACCCATCAGGACAACTACCGGATTCCCCGCCGACTGCGTCCAACTCGCGGTCCACGCGATGTTCGACGACGGACCTCCCTCCCTCATCGTCTCAGGAATCAATGTCGGCATCAACCACGGGTCTGCCTACCTGCAGACCAGTGGCACGGTCGGGGCTTGCATCGAAGGCGCCATCGCAGGGGTCCCCGGGATTGCACTGTCGGCCGGCAGCGACTCCGTGCCGTGGCCGGAGTGGCGGCAGTGGGCGCTCTCACCTGAATCGACCCCGATGTGGGAGCGTCTCGCCGATGTGTCGGTCCCCTTCGCCAAGGCGATGTTGGACACGGCCCCACCCGGCCTGGTGATCAGTGTCAACCTTCCCGATGACGCAACCAGAGTGACTCCGGTCCGCAGGACGAGGGTGGCCGCAGTCGGGTACGACCAACTCTTCCAAGAGATCGCTCCGGGCGAGTTCACCCACCAGTTCGGTGGGATGCTGCGCGGCGACGACTCGCTCGACGGCACCGACGTCGGCGCAGGGAATGACGGGGTCATCGCGGTGACGCCGGTGAAGGGGATCTCGACGGATGAGATGCCCGACACCGTCGCCGGCGCCATGGGCTTGCCGTGAGATCCGCCGGGACCGCCCGGTCACCGCTCCCAATCGTCATAGCCGTGACGGGTATGGGCGTGCTCACGTTCTCGCTGATCGCCCCGGTTCTCCCCGATCTCGCCGATGACCTCGAGGTTCCGCGATCGTCGATCGGCCTCATCCAGGGAGCCGTCGCGATACCCGGCATCTTCCTCGCCATGACGATCGGCTATCTGGCCGACAAGAGGGGCCGCAGATTCATCGGATCGTCTGCT
The DNA here is from genome assembly GCA_013202595.1 of bacterium. Lineage (GTDB taxonomy): Bacteria > Actinomycetota > Acidimicrobiia > Spongiisociales > UBA11373 > JABMPV01. The sequence continues at coordinate 5,396 of JABMPV010000311.1, read as the reverse complement.
GCGGTCTCGCCGGGTCCGCGGCCCTCCTATGCGGCGGCCGCAGTGTTCACCGTTGTAAGTGGCCGCAGCATGGGGACCGCTGCGCAGTGGCGCCCGGCGGATCGCTACCGGCTGTTCTGGACACCGCTGAGATCTCAGCCGCAGAGCGAGACCATCAACTCGTAGGCGTTGTCGAGGTGAGCGAGGTCCACTTTCCCGGTCCCGGGCATCCATCCGAGGTGGAGATGGGGGATGTCGGCATTCCCCGTTGTGCCCACCCATCCGAGCAGGGTGCCCGCCTCGACCGGCGTGCCCGCCCTGATCCCGTCGGCGAGATCGCTCAGGTGGGCGTAGTAGAAGACGTCACCCGTCAGATCGCCGATCACATACAGTCCGTTGCCGCCTGCCCAATGCCATCCAGCCTGGACGACCACGCCGCGTTCCACTGCGACCAGTGGGGTGCCGTCGTCTGCGACCATGTCGACGCCCTTGTGGCCTCGCCAGCCGCGATCGGCCCCCCAGGTGTCCTCGAAGCGGACCGGTCCTGCGACCGGGCACGACCGGCCCAGATCGTCATAGAGGGCGATCAAGCCGATCTCGAGACGTAGAGCGTCTCTGGCAACCCTGAGTTCCCGCACCGCGGCTCGCAAGTGAGTCGACCTGTCGATGTGGCCCTGGAGTTCGGCGAGGCCCGCTCCGTCATCGGCTACGAGGCCCACGCCGGGGATCTCCGAGAACACCTCGTCCGCTGGGAGGGCCGGGACCCTGGCGAGGATCGGGATGCCCTCCTGGACCTCGCCTTCCGCGACCATCCTGGCGTCGGCCAACACGGCGTCGATGAGCGCCAATCTGCGCTCCACCCGCTCCCTGAAGGCCTCCGGTGAGAGTTGGGGATCGAGCGGCCGCCTTGCAACCGCCGTCACCCTGTCGATTCTGTTTATGAGATCTGTCTGGCCGCCGCTGCTCGCCGCCGCCGGGTAGGCGGTCCCGAGCACGACGAGCACGAGTGCAGCCACAAGAAGACGCCGCATGAGAATGATCAACCCCTCGTCCGTTGGCACTCGATGTGGAGTTCCTGGCCCCTGGTGCCGCCTGGCAAGCGACTTTTCGCTCGCCGATGAACAACATATCGGCAGGTTCGGTGCTCCACTTCAACGGGCCCTGAGATGCCGCTCAGACTTCTCAGGAAGGATCTGTGCCTGATTCGCATGGTCGCCCTGCACCCGATCCGAGACGCTGCACATCGATGCCAACACGAAGGAGGAAACCGATGAGGAAGCTCTCCTCGTTCGTAGGCGTGCTCACACTCCGCCGGCAGCAATGGTCCCTGCCTCAGGGACAGGGGGAAGCGCCCGCCCTCCCCAGTTGCGGCGGATCCGTCGTCACCATCCACATCAAGGGTGGGTTCACCACCGCCGAGGGCAACTCGGGCCGAGACCGCTTCGTCGTCTACACCAATGGTGGAGACGCCATCATCGACGGGGGTCCGGGCAAGGACACTCTCGACGCGAGCAGGTTGAATCAGCCCCTGAGGGTGGGCCTCAAACACTCAATCGACGGCGGATACGCCTACCGGGGCCAGGGCGACGCAGAGATCCGGTGGGTCGAGAACGTGATCGGAACCAGGTTCCGAGACGCCATCGGGGGCAGCAATCTCTCCAACGTCCTCAAGGGCATGGACGGAGCCGACTTGATCAAGGGACTCGGGGGAAACGACGACATCAACGGCGCCTTCGGAGATGACACGCTCGACGGCGGAATGGGGGATGACATCCTCATGGGTGGCCCGGGAGCGGACCGGCTCAGCGGAGGCGGCGGTTCTGACACATGCATCAGTGGTCACCCCTGGTGGGACAGCTGCTGACGCCCCCTCGGCTCACCACTCCTGGGAGACGAATGTCTGGTCGCTCATCGGCGGCCGGACATATCCCGTGCGCTCCTCGGGGCGAGGCGGCAATTCGATCTCCCGCCTGGTGACGTCGTCGTAACCGACCATCTCGAGCAGATGGCTGATGCAGTTGAGCCTGGCCCGGCGCTTGTCGTCGGCCGGGACCACGAACCACGGTGCCTGCTTGATGTCGGTGTGGGCAAAGACCTCGTCCTTGGCTCGGGAGTACTCCTGCCAGCGCATTCGAGACTCGAGGTCCATGTCGCTGAGCTTCCACCGCTTCTTCGGGTCTTTGACCCGATCCTGGAACCGGCGCTCCTGCTCATCCCTGCTGACTGAGAACCAGTACTTCAGCAAGATGATCTCCGACCTGACGAGCATCCGCTCGAACTCGGGACACGACCTGAGGAACTCCCAGTACTCCTCGTCGGTGCAGAACCCCATGACCCGCTCGACACCGGCCCTGTTGTACCAGCTGCGATCGAAGAGGACCATCTCACCGGCGCCGGGCAACTCGTTGACGTAGCGCTGGAAGTACCACTGCGACTTCTGGCGCTCCGTCGGAGTGCCCAGGGCCACGATCCGGCACACGCGGGGATTGAGCCGCTCCGCGATCCGCTTGATGACACCGCCCTTGCCTGCTGCATCACGGCCCTCGAAGATGACCACGACCTTCAGGCCCTTCTGCTGGATCCACGCCTGGAGTTTGGCCAACTCGATCTGCAGGTTGGCGAGCTCCTCCTCGTATACGTCCTCTGGAGCTTGCCCTTCCTATTCAGATGCTCTTCCGCGCGATGAAGCCCCGGGGCAATCCGCGTGTCGCCTTCATCCGCCGTGCCGTTGCCCGTCCAGGCGGCCTTCGCCTTCGCCTCTGCCGAGTCGGCGCTGCTACTCGATTGGATGGTCGGCTCGTCCGTCACGATTCCCCTCCACGGGATGCTGCCCGGTGAGGGTACAGCCTGATGGCGCGCCGGTCATCCGGGCGTTATCACCAGAGCCTGGTCGGCGGTCACATCGGTGAGCACTGTCTCGGTTCCGTCCGGCCATGTGACCACCACCCGGTCGATCGTCGGAGCAGGACCGACGCCGAAGAATGCGCCGGGCTCATTACTCGTCAAGTAGTTGGCACACCCGGCCACCCAGCGAGTCTGTGTGAGGTCTCCGGTCGTCACGGTGACCGTCGATCCATATCCCTGGGGGGCCAGCCCGGTACCGGAGGTGTCGAGATCCACCCTGAGCCAGTGGGCATCGGCTCCCGCGAGATCGTTCCGGTACAGCCGGAACTCTGCCTCGGGGCTGGTGAACGCCAGATCGAGATCACCATCGCGGTCGTAGTCGATGGTGATCACCCCGAGTCCCATGACATCGTGGTCGAGGCCTGCGACGGCCGCAGCCTCGCTGAACATGCCTGCGCCGTCGTTGATCCAGAGCTTCGTCAACTCACCGGAGTACGCGGGCAGAGGCCATCCATTGGTCTCGACGATGTCGAGGTCTCCATCGAGGTCCAGGTCGACGAGGGCGGTCCCCCACCCCCAGCCGCCGTCGTCCACTCCCATCGAACCGGCGCTCTCCAGGAACTGGTGACCGCCTTTGTTGAGATACAGCTTGTTGCCGTCACCCCTGCCTTCGGCATCGCTGTCGAAGATCGCAGTGACATACCAATCCACGAGGCCGTCGTTGTCGACATCGCCGATGGCGGTCCCCATGCCGCTCCACTCCTGCCCCAGGCCCGCTGTGCCCGTACGGTTGGCGAAGGTGCCGTCACCGTTGTTGGCGTAGTAGCGACTGGTCCCGAAGTCGGCCACGAGCAGCAAATCCGGGTAGGCGTCGCCGTTCATATCGGCCAAACAGGGAGAGAATCCCCTGATGCCGTCGTTGACGATCCCGGCCTCATCCGTAACGTCGACGAAGCCTCCGCCCTCGTTGAGGAACAGTCGGTTGCCGGCCGACTCGCGCTGCCATCCGGCTACGAACAGGTCGAGATCTCCATCGAGGTCGATGTCCCCCCAGGCCGATCCGAAGCCATCTCCCTCGATCACGCTGGCCGTGGCCAACCCCATCTCGGCAGCCATCTCGGTGAAGGTGCCGTCGCCCTCGTTGCGGTAGAAACGCTGGTGACCGGGACCGATCTCACCGATCGGCCCGTGACTGGTCACGAAGACGTCGAGGTCGCCATCTCCTTCGTAATCGACGGCTGCAGCGCCGGCACCCATATGTGTGGCGGCCAGTCCGGCTTCGGGGGCGATATCCGTGAATGTCCCATCGCCCATGTTCCGAAACAGCATGTCGGGACGCTCGTCAGAACCCACGATGAAGAGATCGGGCAGGCCGTCCCCGTCGAAGTCGCCTGCGGCTGCCCCGGCCCGCATGATCAGGGTCTCCTTCGTCTTGACGACGCCGCTGGGGATCGGTTCCCTGACAACGTCGATTCCCGCGGAATCGGTGACATCGGTGAAGCGCAGCACTGTTCCCAGTTGGTTCTCATACCCCGGGGCGGGCGCTCGAGTCGTCGTGGTGGTGGAGGCGGCGGTCGTCGTCGTCGACACCACCGTCGTCGCAGAGTCCCCACTCGACGAGCAACCGGCGGCGAGGGCGACAACCACCAGGAGGGCTGCTGTGGGGTGATGGGCTCTCACGGTCCGGCGAGTGTACGACCTGCGACCCCCTATTGGCGGCCCCACCGGGTTGTCGACAGGTGAGTTTCATCCGCGTCGTACAATCGCCCGATGCCCGACGACACATCAGCAGTCCCCGTCGCCCCCGAGGAGATCGTCCCCTACCGACCCCATGTCGGCGCCACTCGCCAGTACATGCGCGACATCATCCTCGGCGTCAATGACGGCCTGGTCTCGGTCTTCCTGCTGGTGGTCGGTGTGGTCGGAGGTGGGCTTGGAAGCAGCGCAGTCTTGCTGGCGGCCCTGGCCGCATCCTTTGCCGGAGCAATCTCGATGTCGGCAGGTGAGTACATCGCCACCAAGTCGCAAGAGGAGGTGTTCGACAGGGAGATGACCCTCGAACGCGAGCACCTCAAATACCACCGCGATGTCGAACGCGACGAGATCAGAGAGATGTTCGGCGACATGGGCCTCGAAGACCACCTCGTCGAAGAGGTGGTCACATCACTCGACGCAGACGACGAGAAATTCCTGAAGGTGATGATGGCCCTCGAGTTCGGCGTCCTGGAGACTGAACGCCGCTCCCCCATCCGTGCCGCCGTCTACTCCGGTCTCCTATTCATGGCGGGGTCGATGCCTTCGGTTCTCCCCTTCGTGTTCATGGACACACCGGGATCGGCTCTTGCCGTGGCCGCAGTCGGCGCCGGCCTCGCCCTGTTCGGTGTCGGAGCGCTCAAGACCATGACCACATTCAAGAACCCGTGGACCTCCGGCATGGAGAACGTCCTCATCGCCGCAGCGGGAGCGGCTCTGTCCTTCGGGATCGGGTCGCTGTACGGCGCCTACGCCTGACGCCGGGGCACGACGACGATCTCCCCATCGGGTCCGATCATGACGTGAACCCTGGCCCCATC
>JABMPV010000310.1 GCA_013202595.1 bacterium | reverse complement strand
GGTCAAGAACAAGGGCGCCCCGCCCTTCCGTCAGGCCGAGTTCGACATCATGTTCGGCGAGGGCATCTCCCGCGAGGGGAGCTTGCTCGACGTTGCGGTCGAATTCGACATCGTTCGCAAGAGCGGTGCCTGGTACACCTATGACGGTGATCAGTTGGGTCAGGGCAGGGAGAATTCCAAACGATTTCTGCGGGAGAACCCCGAGATCGCCATGCAACTACAGGCCCAGGTTCTGGAAGCTGCCGGGCTTCTCAAGCCATCCGATCAAGATGGGGAGGCCGGATCAGAGGACGGGTCGGCGGCCGGACCAGCCGCCCAGCCGAAGTCATTGGCCGATCCGAAGCCGGGTCCAAAGCCGAAGAGGACCCGGTAGGGCTGTCCCGACCGGCCGGTGAATCCACCGGCCACCCATATGCTGGAGAGTGAATCGACTGAGAGCGGCCGTGGGGTCGCTCTCAGTGGCTTCCTGGCGAATCTGTGAGGGTGCGGTACCATGAACCCACAACGCACGTACAAATCCCGAAACCCACCATTCCACCAACCACGAGGTACCACCGACGTTGAACCGGGCCAGATCCCGACCTGAAGATGGAGCGAGACCCTAGAGGTCCCACTATCTGCCCCTTGTGCGTGCGCCGAGCCTGAGTGCTCGGCGCGTGTCGTTTTCTGGTTCGCGAGGAGGAGCGTATGGACACGATCGTCGTCGGCTTCGGTGCCGGGTTGATCGCCCTCGTGCTGGGTGGTTCTGCGGGCCGCTACCTGCAGCGTCGCAGTCAGGGGCGTGCGGCTGCGACCGCCGACGAGATCCTCGGCGGGGCACGCCGCGATGCCCAACTCATGCTCACGCGAGCCGAGGACGAGGCACGCGCCCAGGCCGAGGTGTACCGCGACAGGGAGGAGGCCACCCTCGAGCACAGAAAGATCGAGGTCGGGTCGCTCGGGGATCGTCTGAGCCAACGCGAGGCGACGCTCGAGCAACGGGCCGCCAATCTCGCTCAGCGCGAGACCCTCATCATTGAACGCGAGCGGGCGCTGTCCGACGCCCATCGCGATGTCGAGACCGAGCGTGAGCGAGTCAGGTCGGAACTCGAGCAGGTGGCCGGCTTCGATGCCGGCGCTGCGAAGCAGGATCTCATGCGCCGGGTGGAGGATGAGGCCCGCCGGGACGCCATGGTTCTCATGCGGGATCTCGAAGCCCGGGCGCGCGAAGAGGCCGATCGGAGGGCGCGGCGCATTCTGACGACCTCGATCCAGCGTCTGGCATCGAGCGTCGTCGCCGACAGCACCGTTTCGGTTGTCGCTCTGCCGTCCGACGACATGAAGGGCCGGATCATCGGACGGGACGGGCGCAACATTCGGGCGTTCGAAGCCGTCACCGGTGTCAACATCATCGTGGACGACACTCCTGAGGCGGTGGCTCTGTCCACATTCGATCCCGTACGCCGCGAGATCGCTCGCCTGGCACTCGAGCGCCTCATCGCGGACGGGCGAATCCATCCGGCAGCCATCGAAGATGCCCACGAGAAGGCGATCGCAGAGGTCGAGCAGAGCATCAGGGATGCGGGGGAGTGGGCGCTCCTCGAGGTGGGCCTGACCCGCATGCATCCCGAGTTGATCAATCTGGTCGGCCGGCTGAAGTACCGCCTCTCCTATGGGCAGAACGTCCTCAACCACCTCGTCGAGGCGGCCAAGATCGCCAGCATGCTCGCCGCGGAGCTCGGCGTCGATCCCGAGGAGGCCAGGCGTGCTGCATTCCTCCACGACATCGGCAAGGCGGTGAGCCACGAGTTGGGCGGCTCTCACGCTCTCGTGGGCGCCGAGATCGCCCGGCGATTCGGAGAGGACCCCGCAATCGTCCACGGCATCGAGGCGCACCACAACGAGGTCGAGGCACGGACGCTGACGGCGATCATCGTCCAGGCCGCCGACGCCGTGTCTGCCGCCCGGCCGGGGGCCCGTCGTGAGGCAGTCGAGTCCTACGTGCGGCGTCTCGAGCGGATCGAGGAGATCGCAGGGTCGTTCTCGGGCGTCGAACAGGTCTTCGCCATGCAGGCCGGCCGAGAGGTCAGGGTCGTGGTGGACCCCGGTGAGGTCGACGACCTCGGTGCCTCGGACCTGGCCCGACGAATCTCCAAGCGTTTGGAAGACGAACTGCAGTATCCCGGTCAGATCGCCATCACGGTGATCAGGGAACTCCGGGCCACCGACTACGCACGATGACGTCCATCGAACTCGGCATGCCTGCGGTGCGTGAGCGCCGCGTCCCCACCAGGGATGGTCGCCGCTTCCTCGTGCGCACCTTTGGCTGTCAGATGAACGAGCACGACAGCGAGCGCATCGGCGGACTCTTCGAAGAAGACGGCATGGTGCCGGCAACCGGTGTCGACGACGCCGATGTCATCCTCATCAACACCTGCTGTGTGCGCGAGAACGCCGACAACCGCCTCTACGGCAACCTTGGGCAGTTGAAGGCGATCAAGGACATCCGGCCCGACATGCGGATCCTCGTAGCGGGGTGCCTTGCCCAGAAGGACAAGGAGATCGTCAGGGCCAAGGCGCCGTGGGTCGATGTCGTGTTCGGCACCCACAACCTCCATAGGGTGTTGACCCTGCTCGATCACGCCGAGGAGTGGGGCCCGGTCACCGAGATCTGGGATGAGACGGGCAGCATCGACGACATCCCCTCTGGCCTTCCGACCCGGCGCGAGAGCGACCATTCGGCCTGGGTCACCATCACGATCGGCTGTGACAACGCCTGCACCTTCTGCATCGTGCCCATCGTCCGCGGCAGGGAGATCAGCAGGAGAACCGGTGACATCCTGCGAGAGGTTCGTGAACTGGCCGCGGATGGGGTCGTCGAGGTGACGCTGCTCGGCCAGAACGTCAACTCCTATGGACGCGATTTGGCGGTCGATGGGCGGCGACGTCCGTTGTTCGCCGATATGTTGCGGCGGACCGGTGAGATCGAGGGCATCGAGCGCATCCGCTTCACCAGCCCCCATCCCAAGGACATCAAGGAGGACGTGGCGATCGCCATGGCGGAGACCGCCGCAGTGTGTGAGCAACTCCATTTGCCGCTGCAATCGGGCAGTGCCCGCATCCTGCGCGCCATGCAGCGCGGCTACACCCCGGAGAGGTTCCTGGACAAGCTGCGAATGGCCGAGTCGATCGTCCCGGGTCTGGCGACATCGACCGACGTGATCGTCGGGTTCCCCGGTGAGTCCGATGAAGACTTCCAGGGGACCCTCGATGTGATTGCCGCAGCCCGCTTCGACAGCGCCTTCATGTTCATCTACTCGCCCAGGCCCGGCACCAGAGCCGCCGACATGGCCGGCCATGTAGATCCCGACGTCGCCGGCGAGCGATTCGAGAGGTTGGTCGATCTGCAGCGGACCATCACGCTCGAGAAGAACGGGACGCTCATCGGCACCACGGTGAGTGTGCTGGTGGAGGGGCCCTCCCGGAAGGACCCCTCTGTGATCACCGCCCGCACGAGGACCAACAAGGTCGTCCACGTGCCCGGTATCTGGGCGCCGGGGACGTTCTTCGAGGCGCGCATCGAGCAGGCGGCGCCCAGTCACCTCATGGGGAGCGCAGTCTCCTGAGACCGATCGCAGCCCTCGTGGGCCCGACGGCATCCGGCAAGAGCGAGGTGGCGATGGCGCTCGCCCGACGGGTGGGCGCCGAGATCGTTTCCGTCGACTCGATGCAGGTGTACCGGGGGATGGACATCGGGACGGCCAAGCCGTCCCCTGAGGACCGTTCGATGGTCCGGCATCATCTGCTCGATATCGCCGATCCGGCAGACGAGTTCTCCGTCGCCGACTTCCAGACCACCGGCCGGTCGGCACTGGCCGACCTCGCGGCGCGTGATGTCCCGGTCCTGATAGTCGGAGGGTCCGGTCTCCACTTCCGATCGTTGGTGGACCCACTCGACTTCCCGCCCACCGACCCCCGGATTCGCGCCGGGATCGAGGCGATGAGCGCCGGGGCGTGTGTGGTGGCCCTCGTCGAGGCCGATCCGACTGCCGGAGACGTGGTGGACCTGGCGAATCCCCGGCGAGTCGTGAGGGCGCTGGAGGTATTCAGGATCACCGGCGATACTCCGACCGGGCGCGCGACGACCCCGGACGCCGAAGCCGTGCGAACCTATCAGAGCGTCGTCCCGATCGCCGTCGTGGGCTTCGATCCCGGGGACAGCCTCCCCGAACGGGTCGGTGGGCGGTTCGACGCGATGCTCGATCGGGGCCTGGTCGACGAGATCGCCGCTCTGGCTCCCACCCTGGGTCGGACGGCCCGGGCGGCAGTGGGCTATCGGCAACTGATGCCGGTCGTGGCGGGGGAGAGGTCTCTCG
>JABMPV010000309.1 GCA_013202595.1 bacterium | reverse complement strand
GCTGTTGTCCGTGCCGTTGTACGTGCTCTACGAGGTCACGATCTGGCTCGTCCGCTTCACCATCCGCCGGTGACCGCGCTCTCGTACCTTTCCGGGCTTCCATTTGCCGCCGATGCGTTCCAGGTGGACGCAGCAGAGGCCATCGACGCCGGGGAGAGCGTGGTGGTCACGGCCCCCACGGGCTCCGGAAAGACCGTCATCGCAGAGGCCGCCATCGCCAGAGCGCACGAGCTGGGCAAGCGGGCTCTATACACCACACCGCTCAAGGCATTGTCGAACCAGAAGTTCGGCGACTTCCGGGCCATCCACGGCGATGATCGCGTTGGCCTCCTCACCGGAGACAACTCGATCAACGGTGGGGCGGCCATCGTCGTGATGACCACCGAAGTCCTGCGCAACATGATGTACGCAGGCAGCCCGGATCTCGACGACGTGGAAACGGTCATCCTCGATGAGGTGCACTACCTGCAGGACCCTTCACGCGGACAGGTCTGGGAGGAGATCATCGTCCACCTCGATCGATCCATCTCACTCGTGTGCCTCTCAGCGACAGTGGCCAATCCTGAGGAGTTGGCCGCATGGATACGTGACCGGCGGGGACCCACCAGGCTCATCATCGAGACCGAGCGTCCGGTTCCGCTCGAATCCACCTACCTCGTCAGAGACACATGGGAGTCCAACTCGCTGCGGATGCTTCCGGTCCTCGGCGGAGACCTGCGCGCCAATCAGAAGGTGATCCGGATGTTGTCTCCCGGGAATCGGCGCCCGGGGAGGACGGGTCCGGCGGGCCCTCAGCACCGATTCGCCTCTCCGCGGCGCCACGAGACCTGTGAGTTCCTTGCCTCCAGGGGCCTGCTGCCTGCCATCTACTTCATCTTCTCGAGACGAGGATGCGAGGCCGCCGCCGCCCAGGTCGTGGAGCGGGGCCTGCGACTGACCTCACGAGCCGAAGCCGAGGAGATCAGGGCGGAGGCAGACCGCCACTCGGCCCACCTCAGCGATCAGGATCTTCAGGTACTCGGATACGAACGCTTCCTCAGGGGTCTCGAGGCGGGCGTAGCCGCCCATCACGCAGGCATGGTCCCCGCATTCAAGGAGACAGTCGAACGTCTCTTCGAACGCGGACTGGTCCGCATGGTGTTTGCGACCGAGACCCTGTCCGTCGGCATCAACATGCCGGCCAGGACGGTCGTCCTCGAACAGCTCTCCAAGTTCACCGGTGATGGCCACGAGATGCTCCAGCCGGGGGACTACACCCAGCTGACCGGGAGGGCCGGGAGGAGGGGGATCGACGATGCGGGCACCGCCGTGGTGCTGCACAGTCAGTACGTCGCCTTCGACCGAGTAGCCGGCATCGCAGCAGCCGGCAGCCACCCGCTCGTCTCGTCCTTGCGGCCGACCTACAACATGGCCGTCAACCTGGTGGCGCGCTATGAGCGCCGCCAGGCCGAGACTCTTCTCGAAGCCTCCTTCGCCCAATTCGACGAGGGAAAGCGACGCGAGGCTGCGAAGGCGTCGATCGACCGCGACGAGCGGCGACTCGCTGAGGCACGGGCGAAGGCCGAATGCGAGCGCGGTGACGTGTGGGCAGCGCTCGAGGCCTCGGCGGTATCGCGTGACAAGCGCATGTACGCCTTCGCCGCCACCACATCACCCGGAGACGTCCTGGAGTGGACCGAGCGCGGAACAGCCATGCGCTACGTCGTGGTGGCCCGGGGCCATGGCAAGCGCCCGCGTCTTCTCGCTGTGGGTTCGGGGACGGAACTGCGCAGGCTCGCAGCGGATCGGCTTCCGGACGAGATCACCGTCGCGGGCCGGATCGATCTGCCGACCCCCTTCCGGCCTCGCCAGACCGCCTACCGCCGCAGGGTGGCAGAGATCCTTTCGGAGTGGTCGCCCGGCGGCCCATCCCGGACCGCCGTTCCTCCTCCTGTCGGAGATCCCTGCCCTGATTGGACGGGCCACATCGCTGCCGCTCGCACCGTCCAGCGCATCGAGGCCTCACTTCAACGCGCCAGAGCGCACCTCGACAAGAGCGAGGCGGGACTCGTGAAACGCCTCGATCGCATCCTGGCACTGCTGCAGAGGTGGGGCTACACCCGTGGGTGGGCTCTCACCGACCGGGGCGGATCCCTCCGATTCATCTACAACGAACTCGACCTGTTGCTCGCCGAGACGCTTCGAGCCGGTCTGCTCGAGGACCTCGACGGTCCCGGCCTCGCCGCCATGGTCTCCCTGTTCACCTTCAGCCCGCGCGGCAGGGACGTCTCAGAGTTGCCGCCACCACGCGCCATCGCCGATCGTGTGGACGAGGCGATGGCCATCTGGGAGCGACTGACCGCCGCCGAGCGTTCGGCGAGACTGCCCGAGACGAGGGCGCCGGAGGCGGGATTCGCCTCACTCGCGTACCGTTGGACATCCGGGGAATCGCTCAGCGATCTCTTCGAGGACGACGAGGCGGGGGTCGGCGACTTCGTGCGCAACTGCAGGCAACTCATCGATCTCCTCCGTCAGGTCGGCGATGCAGCCCCACACCTCGGAATGGCATCACGTGCGGCCCTGGCGG
>JABMPV010000308.1 GCA_013202595.1 bacterium | reverse complement strand
GGCTCCTCCTCGCCGACAACGAGGCCCTGATCAACCTCCAACACGCCGCAACACCGCTGCGCATGTCGGACATCGCTCACCGCCTCATCCTCTCTCGCGGTGGAACGACCAAGGTGATCGACCGCCTCGAGGAGATGGGCTTCGTCACTCGCAGCCCGGACCCGGTCGATCGGCGAGCGACGATGGTCGAGATCACCCCCGAAGGCCTCGCCGCAGCCGCCGCGGCACGCGCCACGGTCGACGAGTTCCTCGAAGAAGCCTGGGCCTCCCACGTGTCGGAGGAAGAAGCGGTGGTGATCGTGACCGTCATGGACCGGGTCCTCCGGGAGCACCACCTGTCCGAAGACGGGTAGTCGGTCATCGGTCACTGACGACTGACGACTCACACTCTCGTGAACGCGGCCACCGTTTCGATGTGGAATGTCTGGGGGAACAGGTCGACGGGGGTTGCCCAGTCGAGGTGGTAGCCGGCTTCGGCCAGGTAGGCGGTGTCTCTGGCGAGAGAGGCCGGGTCACACGACACGTAGGCAATCGCCCGCGGGTTCCCGGCGACTACGGCGCCCACTCCGTCGGTCCGGAGACCCTCGCGGGGTGGATCCACCACAGCGATGTCCCACGAGTCGTCGAGTGACATGTCCTCGACGGCGCTCTTGACGATGCGGTGGTCGATATCGGATTCGCCCAGGTTGTGCTTCAGGTCGAACACGCCCAACCCGTTCGATTCGACCGCGATCACATGTCGGGTACCCGCCCCGACGGTCGCGGCGAACAGGCCGCCCCCGGCGTATGCGTCGAGCAGCGTGTCGTCGGGACCCGGAGACAGGGCCTCCGTGACCAGTTCGACGAGCGCTTCGGCGCCGGGCGTGTTGGTCTGGAAGAAGGCGTCGCCCGTGATCCGGAAGGTGGCACCGGCCACCGTCTCCTCGATGGCGCCCGTACCGATCACGGCGTGAACCCCTGTTCGGTCACGATGTGAGACGGCGCACCCCCATCCGGCTGCGGATTCGGGGACCGCACCACGAACGATGACCAATACCTTGCCCGTGGTCGCCGACACCCGCACGGTCACCGCCCTGGCGTCGCCGAGGTCCTCGATGCGTTGGTACACCTCGGCGAGTACGGGGTGCAGGAGCAGGCACCCGGACACGGCCACGAGCGAGTTGCTGCGGCGGCGCGAGAAAGCGGGACGACCGCCATCGACCCGAAAATCCATGCGGTTGCGGTATCCGTACGGTGTCCCCGGGGTCACCGTCTCGCGGACCGGAGGGTCATCCAGGCGCCCGAGGTGCTGCATCTGGCCGACCACGATCGACCGCTTCCACGCCAGTTGGGAGTCATACTCGGCGAACTGCCATTGGCATCCCCCGCAGCGCCCGAAGTAGGGGCACGGGGCGTCGACCCGAGCGGGCGAGGCGTCGAGCACATCGCTCAACTCCACCCTGGCCCACGACTTCTTGTCCTGGACCACCTGGCCTCTCACTCGCTCTCCGGGGAGGACGCCGTCGATGAAGTGCGTCTTGCCGTCGATACGGCCGACTGCGGCGCCGCCATGGGCTACATCTGTTGCTACGAATTCGATCACGTCGACACCGTACCCCGCGCGGGGATCACCCGGTCTCGCAGACCCCCACGCGACAGACGCCTACGACGATCTGATCGTTTGAGATGTACACCTGGCAGAGGCCCCCGTCCGGGCTGGGGCCCTCCGGCGTCCTGCAGGCACATTCGGCCACCGTCCTCTGCTCACACCTGGTGCAGAAGGCCTCGGCCGAGTAGCACGAGCCGTCGACGGGGCACATCGTCTGGTCCGCACCGCACGGCGCCCCGCAGGACGGCCGGATCGCCAGCGCCGGCGCCCAGGTGATAGCCAGCGGGTGGTAGTCGTTGACGTAGGGACGCAGCCTGACAGTCGTATCGCTGATGGTCAGGACCGCATCCGTCGATGCCTGATCACCTTCGGCCTCGATGCCGTCGACGGCTTCGGACCAGTTCAGAGCAACGGTCTGCTCGCAATCGGGAGAGCCGTCGCACCAGTCAGGGAGTGGCACGTCGACGCCGGTCAGGGTGATGGTCCCCTCGATGAT
>JABMPV010000307.1 GCA_013202595.1 bacterium | reverse complement strand
GAGCCCGGCGTCGAATCGGGCGAGGGCCCTCTGACTCATCGAGCCGACCATGCTGCCCATCTGCATGCCGACCATGGCGGGACCGAGCCCCGCCATCATCTGGCCCATGGGCCCGCCGGTAGTCGGGTCGGCGCCCATGCGGCCGGCGAGCGGCTCAGCCAGGTAGGCGTAGCCCTCGGCCATCTCAGCCGCCCAGCCCCTGCGGTCCACGATCAGGATGCGACCGGGAGCTGCGGAGGGGTCGAGCGGCGAGGCCGCGGCGATCCGGAGCATCGCCGTCATCGTGAGCTCCTCGTACTCTTCGGCGACCCAGGGCTCGATGGGCTCGGCTTCGCCCGCGACGCTCTCGGCGATCTCGCGAGCCAGGCGCCAGTTCACCGGCCCCGATGACTCGAAGAGGTCTCTCAGCCGGTCGAAGACGTTGTCGGTCACACGTCCTCCGGTCGCTCGAGCAGGATGACGGGGATTGTCTGTTCCGCCTCGGTGCGTTCGATCACCACGTCGATGGCGTCGCCCACCCGGTAGAACCGGACTTCCACGACCAGTTGCTCCATGGTGGTGACGGCGTCGCCGTCGAACGAGAGGATGATGTCTCCCGGTTCGAGGCCTGCGGCCGATGCGGCGCTCGCGGCCACCACCTCGGAGACGACGACACCGGATGGAACAGTGGCCCCATCTGCCGCCTGCCGGAACAGCGTGGTGCCCTGGATCCCGAGGAAGGCGTGCCGCGCCTCGCCGAATTCATTGAGGTCGTCGACGATCCGCATGACCATCTCGACGGGCACTGCGAACCCGAGTCCCTCCGCACCGACGTCACTGACGCCGATCGCGGTGGTGATGCCGATCAGTCGGCCGTGGTCGTCAACGAGCGCTCCGCCACTGGAGCCCCTCGTAATGGGGGCATCGGTCTGGAGGAGACCGAACAGTTCGGAGGTGACCGATGTCTGTACGCGCCGATCGAAGGCCGACACGACACCGACCGTCACCGAAGGCCCACCCCGAAGGCCGAGGGGGCTGCCGATCGCGATGGCGGCGTCACCGATGTGCATGTTGGCGGCCGAGCCGATCTCGACGGCCGTGAGACCGACCGCATCGATGCGGATCAGAGCGATATCGGTGAGTGAGTCACTCCCGATGATCTCCGCCTCGTAGGTGCGGCCGTCGGCGAAGACGACTCTGACGTCCGCCGCCCCGTCGACGACGTGGTGGTTGGTGACGAGAAGGCCGTCGGTGCTGATGACCACGCCCGATCCGGACGAGTCGGCGGCCGTGTCGCCCCCTGAGGTCTCCCTGACCTCGATGGTCACGATCGAAGGGAGCACCCTTGTGGCCACGGCGGCCGAGGTGCTCCCGCCGGTCTCCGGCGTGAGGATCTGTGTTTCGATGCGCTCTACGACGGTGACGTTCGCCGAGTCGCCGCCACTTCCGTTGTCGCCCAGCCACAGCACGACCCCGGCGGCGAGTGTTGCGCCGACGATTCCCGAAAGCAGCGAGACGAGGAAGAGCCGCCCCCAGCCGATCCGGCCTCGCTCACGGCGCCCTGTGGGGACTGCTACCGGAGCGACGGGTGAGTTCCAAGGGTCTTGCTCGGTCTCCCAGGTGAGTGTGCGCTCGTGCGCCAGATCGGGCTCCCATGCGGGCCTGACCGAAGCCTGTGCCGGCGGGAGGGGCGGGACGAATGGCAGGTGGTCCTGGGGAGGTCCCGACGGAGCGTGTTCATCGCGATCCTCGCCGAGCGGTCCCCAGGTAGTGTCGGACATCTGATGGATTCTACGAACACTCCGCCGATAGCAGTCAGAGATCTCGTCACCGTGTCGGACGAGGTCATCGACACCGCCTCTCTCGTCGACTTCGTCGCCGACGATGCGGCCGGTGCCACGGTGCTGTTCCTCGGGACGGTGCGAGATCATGCGCCCGGCCGCGAAGGTGTCACCCACCTCGAATACGAGGCCTACGGCGAGGTGGTCGAGGGCAAGATCGCCGGCATCGTCGCGGAGGCACGGGAGCGGTGGCCGATCATCGCGGCCGCAGCGGTGCACCGGGTCGGGTCGCTCGGTGTCGGTGAGGTCTCGGTGGCGGTCTCGGTCTCGTCCGCCCACAGGGTGGATGCGTTTGCGGCAGGCAGATACCTCATCGATGAGCTCAAGGGCCGTGCACCGATCTGGAAGAAGGAGCATTGGCCCGGTGGCGCCGAGTGGGTCAGGGAAGACATCCATCACGGTTCCGGCGATGCCTGATCAGGTGGTCCGACACGCTGGGGCGTCGATCGCTACGCTTGCGCCGACTTCGGGAGGAGAGGCGCCGGCGTGCTCGCGCTGAAGAACGTGGAAGTCGTTTATAGCGACGTCATTCTCGTTCTGCGCGGAATCTCCCTGACGGTCCCCGACGGGAAGATCGTCGCCCTGCTCGGGGCGAATGGTGCGGGGAAGACCACGGTGCTGCGGGCCATCAGCGGCCTGCTCGATATCCACAACGGCGAGATCACCAAAGGTGAGATCACCCTCGACGGCCGCCGCATCGACCACATGGCCGCATCGAAGATCGTCCGGCTCGGCGTCAGCCAGGCTCTCGAAGGGCGCAGGATTCTCGCCGAGTTGACGGTCGAGGAGAACCTCCGCCTCGGTGGGCACACCAGTTCCAAGCGGTCCAGGGACAACCTCGATCGGGTCTACACCCTGTTTCCCGATCTCAAGGACCGCCCCAAGTTCATCGCCGGGTACCTGTCGGGCGGCCAGCAGCAGATGCTGGCCATCGGACGGGCTCTGATGTCGAGTCCCCGCTACCTGCTGCTCGACGAGCCGAGCCTCGGTCTGGCCCCTCTCCTCGTGCAGCAGATCCGCGACATCATCGTCGAGATCAACAGCCAGGGAACGGGCGTCATGCTGGTGGAGCAGAACGCCGCGATGGCCCTGTCGATCGCCGAGCACGGGTTCATCATGGAGGTGGGCAAGGTCGTGATGGACAAGCCGGCGGCCGAGCTCCTCGAGGACGACGACGTTCGTGAGTTCTACCTGGGCCTTCAGGGCGAGGACGCTGCATCGTTCGCAGAGGTCAAGCACTATCGCCGCAAGAAGAGGTGGCTCTCATGAGAGCGCGGATACTCAATGAGTTCCTGCCGTCCGGTGGCGAGGCAGGCCGGGTGCTGCTCACGCTCGAGGACGTGCATCTGGCGTTCGCCGGTCTCAAGGCGATCGACGGCGTCAGCCTCACCGTCGCCACGGGTCAGCTCTTTGCGATCATCGGACCGAACGGTGCGGGCAAGACATCGATCTTCAACTGCATCAGCGGGGTCTATCACCCTCAGGAGGGATCGATCGACTTCGAGGGCGAGTCGCTCCTCGGTCGCAAGCCGAATCGGATCGCCGACCTCGGGATCGCTCGGACGTTCCAGAACATCGAGTTATTCCCCCAGATGACGGTGCTCGACAACCTCATGCTCGGCAGGCACAAGCACATCCGGTACGGAACACCCCTGGCGATGCTCCGCCTCGGCCGCGCCGCCCGCGAGGAGGCCCGCAACCGGGAGATCGTCGAGGGCATCGTTGAGTTCCTCGAGATCGAGCAGTTCAGGAAGTCCTATGTGGCGATGCTGCCGTACGGCGTCCAGAAGAGGATCGAACTGGGCAGGGCGCTCGCCATGGAGCCGAAGTTGCTCCTCCTCGATGAGCCAGTCGCCGGGATGAACCTCGAGGAGACCGAGGACATGGCGCGATTCATCACCGATATCAAGCGGGAGTTGGGCATCGGCATCGTGCTCGTCGAACACGACATGCGGATGGTCATGGATCTCGCCGACAAGGTGCTGGCGATCGACTTCGGCAAGCCCATTGCCGTCGGCACGCCGCATGAGATCCAGACCAACGCGGATGTGGTCAGGGCCTACCTGGGCCAAGAGCATGCGATCGCGGATACGTCCGAAGCAGGAGGTGGGGCATGACGACCGTCCTCGAGCCGCCGATCACCCTCGACGTCGAGTCTCCGGCGAGCCTGCTCAGGGCGCTCGCCACCGATTCGCCCGAGGGCGTGGGCCTGCGCGAGAAGAGCAGGGGCATCTGGGTCGAGGTCACCTGGCCCGAGTACTGGGAGCAGGTGGAGGCATTCGCCCACGCGCTCATCGCTCAGGGCATCGAACCGGGTGACCGTGTTGCCATCCATTCCGAGAATCGAACCGAGTGGGTGTACACCGACCTGGGCTCGATTGCGGCGCGGGCGGTCTGCGTGGGCCTCTACGCCACCAACCCCACCACCGAGGTCCAGTACCTGCTGGCGAACTCGGGGTCCCGGGTCCTGGTTGTCGAGGACCAGGAGCAGGCCGACAAGGTGCTGGCCGTTCCCGCTTCCGAACTCCCCGAGTTGGAGACGATCGTCTACATAGAGCCACGCGGAGTGGATGTGTACGACGACCCGCGGTTGATCTCATGGGACGAGTTCATGGCGCTGGGCAGGGCGCAGCGCGATTCGGATCCGGACGCCGTCGTGCGGAGGATGGCCGAGGCCACTCCGGACGATCTCGTGTACCTCGTATACACGTCGGGGACGACGGGGCCACCGAAGGGGTCGATGCTGACGGTCAGGAACCTGCAGTTCGTCGGCAAGCTCCTGAAGTCCGACGACGGGATCGTCTCGCCGTCTCCTGGGCCCCACGACCTCATGGTCTCGTACTTACCGCTCTGTCACATCTACGAGAAGCTCTTCACGGTGGTCTTCGGCATCTGGGTAGGGGCCCAGGTCCACTTCGGCGAGTCGATCGAAACGCTGGTCGCCGACATGCGGGACGTGAACCCGACGATCGTCCAGGGCGTCCCCCGCATCTGGGAGCGGGTCCACGCTGCGATCCTGGTCAGGCTCGCGTCGGCGTCACGGCTCAAGAAGGTCAACGCCTCGATCTGGATGTCCGCTGCGCGGTATCTGGGACGCACGCTCCGTCGGACGGAAGGCAACCACACGCCGGTGAGCCGGGTGGTCTATTGGATGGGCGATGTCTTCCTCTACAGGGCACTCAAGGAGCGGGTCGGGCTGCGCCGCTGCCGGTACGGGGTCACCGCCGCCGCTCCGATCTCCCCGGAGATCCTCGAGTTCTTCATGTCGATCGGTGTCCCGATCCACGAGGCGTACGGCATGACGGAGAACAGCGGAATTGCCACACGCAATGCTCCGGGTCGGATCAAACTCGGCACCGTCGGCGAGAGCTACCCGAGCTGTGAGGCGATGCTCGCCCCCGAGACCAACGAGATCCTGACCCGCCACGGCGGGGTCTTCGTCGGCTACTGGAGGATGCCCGAGGCGACGGCGGAGACCATCGATGCCGAGGGCTGGCTCCACACCGGCGACGTCGGCGTGTGGGCGGATGGCCGGGAAGGCGGCCACATCAGGATCGTCGACCGCATCAAGGACATCATCATCACGGCAGGTGGCAAGAACCTGTCGCCGTCCGAGATCGAGAACTCCCTGAAGACCTCGCCGTTCGTCAAAGAGGCCATCATCATCGGCGACCGCCGCAAGTACATCACCGCGCTCATCGGCATCGACTTCGATGTGGTCAGCGAGTGGGCGCAGCGTAAGAAGATCGGCCACACGACGTACCGCGACTTGTCGGAGAAGCCGGAGGTGATCTCCCTGGTTCAGCGCGCGGTCGACAAGACGAACGGCAAGTTCTCCAGGGTCGAGCAGGTCAAGAAGTTCCGCCTGCTCACCAAGGAACTCGATCACGAGGACGGTGAGCTGACCGCCACCCAGAAGGTGAAGCGTTCGATCATCGGGGACAGGTTCGGCGATCTGATCGAGTCGATGTACACATGACCCAGTTCCTGCAAGCGCTGATCAACGGGGTGGCCATCGCCGCGGTGTACGCCCTGATCGCGCTCGGCTTCGTGATCATCTACAAGTCGATGCAGGTGCTGTCGTTCGCCCAGCCCGGTCTGCTGCTGATCGGTGCCTGGTGGGTGGTGTTTGCGACCGCCCCGCCAGAGGAGGGGATGCCGACCCTGTTCTGGATCGTGATGATGGCCGCCGTCACGGGTGCCATCGGCGCCCTCTTCCTGCTGAGCAGGGAGGTGGTCAAGGCAGCGGTGGCGAAGTCCCTGTTCGTGTTCATGGCTCTGGTGGCGGCGATCGACGTCATATGGGTGGCGTGGGTGCGCGAGGGCGACGTGGGCGGCCTCGGCTGGCCGTTCTGGGCCGGGGTGATATTCGCACTCGTCATCGCCGCGCTCACCGGCATCGCCATCGAACGCGGCTTCCTCCGGCCCATGGTCGGCAAGCCGGTGTTCGCCGTGGCCATCATGACGATCGGCATCGACGTGGTGCTGCGGATCCTCGCCATCGACCTGCTCGGCATCAACATCAGGTCGGTCAACGACCCGTGGGGCATCGAGGTGCTCAAGGTGGGCGATCTGGTCTTCCAGCATCGTCAGATCGCCCAGGTCGTGACCGCGATCATCGTCGTCATCCTGCTCCTCGCGTTCTTCAAGTACTCCCGCTTCGGCCTCGCGATGCGGGCCACTGCGTTCGATCAGGAAGTCGCCCTGACCCAGGGTGTGTCGGTCAGCACGGTGTTCGCCATGTCATGGGCCATCGCAGCCGTTCTTGCGACCATCGCCGGTGTCTTCCTGGGCTCCGGCTTCGGGTTGTCACCGTCAGCGGGTGTGACGGCGCTCAAGGCTCTGCCAGTGGTGGTGGTTGGCGGCATGGACTCCATCTCAGGAGCCATCTTCGGTGCCCTGCTCATCGCCGTCGCCGAGCAGTTGACGGTCACCTACCAGCCCACGTACGCGCCCTGGCTGGGCCAGGGGTTCGCCCAGGTGGTCCCGTACCTCATCATGTTCATCGTCCTGCTGATCCGGCCGTACGGCCTGTTCGGGACCAAGGAGGTCGAACGCGTATGAGGCTCCGGCCCGGTCTCGTCGGCACCTACCGGAAGGACGCCGCCATTTTCCGCAGCGGTGTCCAGCGCATGTGGGTAGGGGTGCTGCTGCTGTCGGCCATCTACCTCGGCTTCGGCGGATCGATCTGGTTCCTGCGCTTCGAGGGCGAGATGATGATCCTCGCCGTGACGGCGCTGTTCGCCTCGATCGGGGCGATCGGCCTCAACATCGTCACCGGCTTCGCAGGGCAGATCTCGCTGGGCCACGCCTTCTTCCTCGGCATCGGGGCGTTCACTGCAGCGCTGCTCGGCGGCGTCGAGGAGAGCAGAGAGGTTCTCGACATCGCGAGCGGGCAGATGGTCACCAAGACCATCCTGCATGGCCTCGGTCTCGACCTCATCATCTGGCTGCCGGCTGCGGGGCTGGTCGCCGCCTTCTTCGGCTTGATCATCGCACCCGTGGCCACGAGGCTGCGCGGCCTGTATCTCGCATTCGTGACCCTTGGACTGGTGTTCGTCGGCGAGCACGTGTTCCGGGAGGCCAAGACCATCACCGGAGGGGTCGGAGTGGGTCGTCCGACCGCGCAGGCCTCGCTGTTCGGGTTCTCGTTCGACGAGGAGGGCGACGTCCTCGGCATCTTCATGGACTCGCGCCAGAGGTACTACTTCCTTGGTCTCGCGCTGCTGATCGTGCTCGGGTTGACCGCCAAGAACATGGCCAGGAGCAGGATCGGCAGAGCGCTGGCCGCCGTTCGTGATCGCGACATCGCGGCCGAGATCATGGGGATCCCCCTCGCCCGGTACAAGACCATCGCTTTCGTGGTCTCCTCCTTCTACGCCGGCGTTGCGGGAGCTCTCCTGTATTCGGTCATCGGCCAGGTCCAACCGGAGTCGTTCAACCTGCTGCTGTCCATCGAGTACATCGCGATGGTCCTGATCGGCGGGGTCGCCACCATCTCCGGCTCCATCATGGGAGCCTTCTTCATCGTGTTCCTGCCCCGCCTGGTGGAGGAGGTCGCCCACTTGCCGTTGTTCGGCTGGATCTCCACCTCACCGTCGGGCGGATTCATGACCGTCTCGCAGGTGGAGCAGATCCTGTTCGGTTTGTTCATCATCGGGTTCCTGATCCTCGAGCCACTCGGCCTCTACGGCATCTGGATCCGCATCCGCAACTACTGGAAAGCCTTCCCCTTTTCCTATTGAGCGGACGCTCAACGGTCCGACGCGCCCTGGTCGATTCCGGTACTCTGCGGCAACTCCCAATCCGTCTCTGTGATGGTT
>JABMPV010000306.1 GCA_013202595.1 bacterium | reverse complement strand
TCGGAGAAGTGGCAAGCGACCAGATGACCGCCTCCCGAATCCTTCGCCCTCGGCGTCTCTTCAGCGCACTTCTGCTGTGCAAAGGCGCAACGAGGTCGGAATCTGCATCCCGACGGCGGGTGGATCAGCGATGGTGGCGCCCCGGCGATCGAGTAGAGGCGCTCCGACTTGACCTCGTCGAGTCGGGCCATCGACCCGAGCAGACCTGCCGTATACGGGTGCAGCGTGTTGTCGAAGATCTCATCGGCCGTGCCCCGCTCGGCCATGCGGCCGCCGTACATCACCTGGATGCGATCGCAGAATCCGGCCACCACACCGAGGTCATGGGTGATCAGCAGCACTGAGGTATTGCGCTCCTCCGAGAGAGCGAACATCAGGTCCATGATCTGAGCCTGGGTGGTCACATCGAGCGCCGTGGTGGGCTCATCCGCGATCAGCAGTTGCGGATTGCACGACAGGCCCATGGCGATCATGACCCTCTGACGCATGCCGCCGGACAGTTGATGCGGGAAGTCCTCCATGAGCACCCTCGGATTGGGGATGTGCACGTCGTCGAGTGCCTGCATGGCGATCTCGGCTGCTTCAGACTTCCCGACGTCCTGGTGAAGGGTGATGGTCTCGATCAGTTGGTTGCCGATGTTGTAGACGGGATTGAGTGCGGTCATGGGATCCTGGAAGATCATCGCGATCTGTCCCCCGCGAACACTGCGCATGTCGTCTTCGCTGATCTGAAGGAGGTCGCGGCCCTCCAACTTGATCTCGCCTGTGACGATCTCACCGGCGGGGCGTTCGATCAATCTCATGATCGACAGCGCCGTCACCGATTTGCCGCAACCGGACTCGCCGACGACGCCGAAGCGTTCGCCCTTGGCAATGCTGAACGACACGCCGTCTACGGCGCGCACGATGCCCTCTTCAGTGGTGAAGTACGTGCGAAGGTCGTTGACTTCGAGAAGATTCTCGGCCACTGGAGGTCCTACTTCCGTTCGATCGACTGAGTCGGGTCGAGTGCATCCCGCAATCCGTCACCCAGGAAATTCACCGACAACACGGTGATGATCAGGGCGGCTGAGGGAAACACCACCATCCACCAGGCGCCTGCGCCACCAACGGCCAGTCGGCCGCCCTCGGCGGCCATCTGGCCCCACGCCGGCGTGGGAGGCCGGACACCGAAGCCGAGGAACGACAGGGCCGCCTCGAGGATGATCGCTACACCGATGACGAGCGTCGCGTTGACGATGATCGGACTGATCGCATTGGGCAGCACGTGACGGAAGATGATCCTTCTGTCCCGTGCGCCGGCTGCTCTCGCCGCTTCGACGAACTCCTTCTCACGAAGAGATAGGAACTCCGCTCGCACGATTCGTGCGAGCGTGCCCCATAGGAGCGTTCCTAAGAGCACAGCGAGCGTCATCGCCTCCCGTCCCTCGAACGTCTCACGCAGCCAAGCGGCCGCCACGATGGCAACCGGCAGCAAGGGCAGGCTCAGGACGAGGTCGGTGAACCGCATCAACAGGTTGTCGATCCAGCCGCCGTAGTACCCGGCGACTGCGCCGACCAGGGTGCCGAATGTGGCGACCATGAGACCGGTCAGACCTGCGACCTGAAGGCTGGTACGTCCCCCGTAGATGACCCTGGCGAGCATATCCTGGCCCAACTGGTCGGTCCCGAAGGGGAAGTCGGCCCTGGGGGCGATCAGGTTCAGTGCCCTGCCCGTCTCGTCGACGAGCGGATCGATCGGATCCTTCAACCCGGGGATCAGGGGGGCGAACACCGCAAGAGCGATCAGGGTGAACAGCACTCCTGCCGACACCATGGCCAGACGGTGCCGTCCGAACCTGGTCCGAAACAGATGCCACTGCGTGACCGGTTCCACCGACATGCCCTCCGCCGCATCCAGCGCAGTGAAGTCCATCTCCGGCGGTCGCTTGACGCCCGTGGGCTTGCGGTCATCAGTCATATCGCACCCTCGGGTCGAGCCAGCCGTACGCAAGGTCGGCCAGCAGGTTCATGATCACGACCATGATCGCGATCGACATGACGACTGCCATCACGATCGGCCAGTCGTTCTGACCGATGGCCGTGATGTACAGCCGGCCGATACCCGGCCAGGCAAAGATCGTCTCTGTGATCACCGCCCCGCCGATCAAGCCTGCGATGTCGAGCGAGATGAGCGTGACGATCGGGATGAGGGCGTTGCGCAGGGCGTGCTTGACGATCACGCCCTGCTGGCTGAGGCCCTTGGCCCGCGCAGTGCGAAGGTAGTCACTGTGCATCACCTCGAGCATCGATGCTCTCTGGTACCTGGAGTAGGTCGCGATCGAGATGAGCGCGATGGAGATCGCCGGTAAGAAGAGATGTTGGAGGCTGTCGACTATCCGTTCGATGACCGACATATCGGCGTAGTTGATGCTGTTCATGCCCGTGGTATAGAACAGCTTCATCCCCGTCCAGTCGGTCAGCAGCAGAGCAAACAAGATCTGCAGCGTGATCCCGAGGACGAAGATCGGGGTGGAGAAGGTCACGAACGAGACCGTGGTGCCGACCTGGTCGAAGAAGCTGTACTGCTTCAGGGCCTGGTACACACCGAGAGGGATGCCGACGCCGACTGCGAGGATCAGTGCGGTGATCATGAGCCTCAGCGTGCCGCCGAGGCGCTCTACGACCAACTGACGCACGTCCTGGGTGCCCTGGAACGACACGCCCCAATCGAAGCGGACGAAATTCCCGAGCCAGGAGAAGTACTGCTTCCAGACTGGCTGGTCGAGCCCATAGAACTCGGCAATCTGCTGCACTTGCTCCTGCTTGATCCTTGGATTGGCCTTGAGCCGATCCAAGGGGGACCCACCAGTGTTCTGAAGCAACCAGAACACGATGACGCTGAGCGCCAGCACCGTGATGAGCCCGTACACAAGGCGTCGCATGACGTAATTGAACACGCGGGCGTTACCTCCTCCCGACCGCGCCGCCGAAGCGGCAGTGGCGGAGTATACCCCCGGGCAATCTGATCCTGCCCCTGCATTGCAACGTGCCCTCCGAGAGGTAGTCGCAGGCCCAGTCCGGTGCCGTGGAACACGCCCTCGGCCCGTCTTCAGCAGCGACTGCGGCCGCCGCCGGCGCGGGCCGAGTTCAGGCTCATGGCGGCGGGAGCCATCCCCCGATCTGCTTGATGAGAGCCTCGGCGGGGCGTCAGCGGACCCGGACCTCGATGAACCCGGGAATGCCTCGACGCCTGTTCAGAGGGCTGGTGGCGCTCCCAGCGGCCCTAAATCGGCGGTGGTTCGGTGCGCGGACCGGACTCAAACACAGGAGAGGGGCCCGCCGAAGCGGGCCCCTCTCGCAGATCGAGTTGTTACTCGGTCGACTAGGCGTCGACGCGGTACCAGAACTCGAGGTTCCAGGTGTCGCCCGCCTGGGTCGGGTTGTGCTTGTAACCGCCGATTTCATCCGCCCACACGGCGCCTGGATCGAGGCGCTGATAGAGAGGAATCATCACGACGTTGTCGGCCAGGATGGCTTCCATCGTCGAGACTGCAGCGATGACGTCTGCTTCGTTGACTGTCGAGTTGGCGGCGTCACGAGCCTCAGCGTATGCAACGGTCGTGTCGTCAACCACGGCGGAGGCGCCCTGGTTGAAGCCCTCGGGGTCAGCACCGGTCACCTCTGGGGTACCCCAGCGGTAGTAGTTCTGACCATCCGGCGGCGGGCCCTCGGGATCCCAGACATCGTGAATGCTCACGAGGCCTGCGAGTCCGGGGCTGCCAACCCATGCCCACTCGCCGAAATCCCAGTTACCGAAGTCCAGGGTCTCGCCGAAGAACAGCGAGCTGTCCTCGAGCTGAGCCTCGTATCCGATGCCTGCGTCGGCCATCATGCTCACGAAGAGCTGTGACAGGGTGACACGAGCGTCGTTATTCGAGGTCGTCGAGAAGATGGCCGTCGGCGGCGCTGCGTCGCAGTCCGTGTCGTCACGGGCGCACAGGTCGTCGATGTAGGCCATCGCCGTCTCGGGGTTGTAGTCGTACTGCGCCCAGTTCCCACCCGACAGGGTCGGGGAGAATGCGTCCACGTAGGAGTCCATCGGCTCGACCTGACCCTTGAGGATCTCGTCGACGACGACTTCCTTGTCGATCGCGTGAGCGATCGCCTTGCGGTACTCGACGAACTCGTTATAGGAGTTCGGGTTGCGCACGAGGCGGTTGTCTCCGAACTGGAAGTTCAAGTGCTCCCAGATGGGACCGGAGAGAACCTCGACCGATGCGCCTTCAGCCTCGAGAGTCTGAAGATCTTCGATCGTCTCGACCGAAGGCGGCGGGTTGATGACGTCGATCTCACGCGCCTTGAACGCATTGATGAGCGAAGCCGTCTCCGGGATGAACACGAAAGTGATGGAGTCGAGATAAGGCAGCTGCTGCCCGGTCTCGGGATCCGTCTTCCAGAAGTTGTCGTTGCGGGTCATCGTCAGGGACGTGCCCTTCTGCCAATCGGAGACCATGAACGGTCCACCGGCCACCCACATGGTGTCGTTCCAGTCGTTGATGAAGTCCGAGCCCTCAACATCGTGCTTGGGGATGATCGTGCCGAAAAGGAACTCGGCCTGAACCGTGGGCACGGTGAGGGTGTACTCGAACGACTTCGGACCGACGACAACGGTGTCGGGGTCGATGTCCTGATAGATCTCCTTGTTGATGGGATTATCAGGATCCATGATGATCT
>JABMPV010000305.1 GCA_013202595.1 bacterium | reverse complement strand
TCTCCTCGCGTTCGCACAACGACAACGGCGCGTCTGGCATCCTGGTATCTCCAACGGTCGGTCACGGACTTGCACCGGTCATCATGACCGGACCGTGCACCGACCGTTGGAACTCGCCGACCCGCACACCATTCTCAGACCGTCGAGATCGGTGTGCTGAGGAATCGCTGAGGAGGGGGGCCTCGGCGAGAGGTCGGCTTGCCGGTACCGCCGGATTCGTCTGTTCGGCGGTGGGGAGCGTGAGTACGAAGCAGGTGTTCGCCGCCTCCCGGTGGTAGGTGATGTCCCCACCCATGAGCCGGGCAAGGGTGCGCGAGATATGGAGGCCGATTCCCAGGGACTCAGTCAGTCCCGGGTTCTCGTGAGAGCGCTCGTATGGCTCGAATATCGAGTCGATTACGTGTTCCTCAATCCCGTCTCCGTTGTCGGTCACCGTCAGGGTGCTGCGCCCGTTGAGGTGTCGCGCCTCGATACTGATGGCCGGGCCTCCGTACCGGTGTGCGTTTTGCAGGAGATTGCGAATGATCTGGCGGACCCGGAGGCTATCGCCGGTGGTAACCACCGCTTCATCGCCTGCGACCAGACGCATTCGGGTAGACGCCTGCATGGCGCGGAGTACGTGCCTTACCTCAGCGACGAGGTCGACCTGCTCTCTGCGTACTCTGATCTGGCCTGTGTCGGCACGGGCATGTACCAGGAAATCCTCGACCAGTCCGGCCAATTCGGTGCCCTGCTGAGCGATGAGCCCAGCGAGTTCGGAGATCTCGGACATGGAGAAGTTCCCCAGACGGTCGCGTAGTTCGTAGGCGAGGCCATTCACGGCGCTGAGGGGAGTGCGTAGTTCATGAGAGATCGCAGCGAGGAAACGGTCTTTGGAATCGAGCAATGCGCGAAGACTGACGTTGGCTTGGGCGAGGTCGGTCTCATCCTCCATCTGTGCGAGCAGGTGCGTTGGTTGCCCGTCGGGACGCCGCACCACAGACAGATGCACTGCTACCAAGCGTTCCTTCCCATCGGAAACGAGTTTCCGATAGATTCGGACACTGTTCGTCATGCCGGTGAACAGCGGGCCGACAGCGTCAGTGTTCTCTTCGTGCTGATCCTGGGGAGTGATGTCGCGCCAGTTCCGCCCCACCAGTTCGCTTGCGGGCCGTTTCAGCAGTTCGGCGCACGCTGGATTGACCCTCTCGAAATTCCCGCTCAAAGAGATGATCGCCATCCCGTTCGGCGCAAACTCGAAAGCATCGGCCATCAGCGACTCGGCATGTTTGCGCAGTTTCACTGCACGCCCGATCACCCACCCGATACAGACCGCAGCAACCGTCCCGAGCACCCCTCCCGCTGAACTCAAGAACGGGAATGGTGAGCCCAGCGTCAGCCATACGGCCAGGGCATTCGCTGGATATGAGATCAGTCCTGCGATCAAACCCCATCGCGGACCGGATATCGCGGCCACGAGGATTATGGGCGCTGCCGATGCGATCGTGCCATCCTGCCCCAACAAGAAGACCATCAAGACCGAGAAGAGCACCGACACGACGACAGCCGCTCGATGCTTGCCAGTCGATTCCGCAAACCTCAAACTATCCCCCTCTCGGCCACCGACGTCGCGACTCTCGTGACTGCTTTATCGGAAGCCTTGCCCGGAGACTTGATGCAAGCGGCTCGGGCGCAGAGCGATTCAAAGTGCCCAACCTCTGGCGCTCGCGCCGCCACGCACCCCCAAACTAGATCGGCCTACCTGCCCGCACGCGACAAGGCCCCGCGCAGGGGGTCTTGTTTCCATGGTGTCGGAGAGCCGACGGTCGATGAGTTAGACCCTGGGTGGCGGATCAGGGAGTGGCAGTTGCCATAGATCGCGACAGACCGCCGAGCATCGCTTCGATGGCGACATCGATGGCGGTCTCTACGGCGGCGTCGTAATCCACTACGGCGTCGGGATGCCCGGGCCGTCCGATCACGGGGCAGATCGTCCCGGCCCGATGCCCGAGCGCTCCGGCGAGGTGAAACAGCAGGCTCGACTCCATCTCCATATTCACCACGCGTCTCCCATCGACATCGAGGTCGGCCAGCGTTCCCTTGATGTCGGGGACCGTGTTCCGCAGGCCCTCTATCGAACGACTCGACGGCCCGAAGAACCCCGGCGAGGAGGCCGTGATCCCGGTCACATGGGCCGCACCGGCGGCTTCGGCCGCCGCCTGTAGGGCCGCGACCACGTCCGGCCCTGCCCTTGATGCGTACACCGGGAGACGCCCGGCGAACCGTGATGTGCCGGGAATCGCCGATTCCAGCAAGCGGGCCGCTTCGGCTTCGATCGCGGTCACGGTGCTGTCGGCGGCGGGAACGTCGTAGTAGGGGCCGGTGCTGTCAAAGCCGAGGGCGTATTCGGCGATGCAGAGGGTGCCCTCCTCGATGTCAGCCTGAACTCCGCCGGAGGTACCGATCCTGATGAGATCGATCGACGGTGCATCTGCGCGTCTGTGACCCGACTCGAGATCGGTGCGGAGTGCCGCATCGAGTTCGATGAGCGCGATCTCGACGTTGTCGGTGCCGATTCCGGTTCCCACGACCGTGAGGCGTACCCCGGCCCTGGTGCCGGTAATGGTGACGTACTCCCGCCGACCTACCTCGGACTCGATGTGGTCGAATCGATTGGCCACCAGAGAGGCACGGGCCGGGTCGCCGACGAGGAAGATCCGCTCGGCTACTTCCCCCGGGGCGACGCCCAGGTGGTAAAGCCGATCGCCGTGGGAGATGATTTCCGAGCGCATCCGGTCAGGCTAGCCAGCGAGTGCATTCCGCCCCGACGAGCGTGGGCCTACCAGGAGGCTGTGCCCCTGCAGATCGAGGGCCAGGCTCTCGGCCACATGGATCCTGCACGGCTCGCGTTCTGATCTGTCGGTGTCGGAGAGCCGACGGTCGGTGAGATAGACCCCTCCTGGAGGCTGAAGCCATGGGGATCCGTCTCCTATCGGTAGGGGACAACCTTTGGCCGATAGGACGACCCCGGGTGGAGGCTCAGGCTCTGGCCCAGATCTGGTTTCGGACGGTATGGGAAGCTTGGGTGGTTGGGCCACACTCGACGGCATGGCTCAACTACGAGCTCAAGAGGGATCGCAAGTCAGGGACGACAGGATGCCAGAAAGAGGTAAAGAACTTCGGCCTGGCGCCGATGAGAAGTACCATGATGAATCTCGCTCGGCGGGCACCGCAAGCCAGAGCGGAACCGGTCAGGATTGCCCGATCACTTCTCATGGCCTCGAGTATCGCGGCGGCGGTGGTCGGCGTGTCTGTGACGGTGCTGGGAATCAACTCGGGCGACGAGCGGATGATTCTGGTGGCTGTCGCGTCATGGGTCATCTTCGCCCTCGCCATCCGTGAGCTGATCACTGGGCGACGCCGGGCGTTGATGGTTATAACGGCTTCTGTGATTGCAGTTGGCCTTGTGATGCCGTTCCAGAGTCCGGAAATCATCCCAGCACTGTCGGCGGTTGTGATTCTTCTCGCCATGGCCGGTCACGCTTTGCGAGTCGAGGACGGAGGCGACAATCGATTCCTAGCCTTGGCAACGGGCATCTGGGTATCGCAACTTCTCTGGACGCAGCCTTGGGGTGGGCCAGTTCTACCGGTCATTGCACGGTGAGGGCATGGTAGATGGCGGCGGGTGAGTGGTAGCCGAGGCTGCGGCGCCGTTGACCGTTGAGGATGTCGGC
>JABMPV010000304.1 GCA_013202595.1 bacterium | reverse complement strand
GGCGCACCTTCCACATCGGATAGAAGTTGGCCCCGGCCCCGAGAAACGCCCGCACCCGCTCCTTGTCCTCGATCATGCCCCGCTCGCCGATCTCCACCAGGTTCCGCACCGGCATGTTCTGATGGAACTCGTACATCTTGGCCTTCCAACTGGCCGCCCCGGCGATCCTCGGATCCAGGGTCTCCTTGTCGAGTCCCTGGATGTCCCAGTGGGTGTCCAGGCTGATCACCCCGACGTCACCATCGGTCCGCTCCGCTATCGGCTTGGCGATGGCATACGAACCGCACGGAGAGTTCTGGCTCAACACGATCGGCACGGCGCCGGCCTCCAGCGCATCGTTGACCTTTGCCTCCACACCCTGTTGAGCGGCAAGCACAGTGTCGTAGGTCTTGGTGTAGAACGTGTCGGGATCGAGATCAGCGTCCCCGTAGTCGATGACATTCAGGTGTTCGAAGACATCCAGATCGAAGTCCTGGATATAGCCAGAGGGATACCGCGCCGACTGCTGGCGAATTCGCTTGGTTGCCGCCGACCACTCCCGGCGATCGACCCCCCAGACAGTCTCGCCCTTCCCTGCCACATAGGAACTCCCAATGATGACGACATCGGCACCCACCAGATCCGCCGGTGACTCCGCCTTCGGGCGCCGCATGAACGTCGGCGTGTCCTCATCGAGCATCGGGACGTCGGCACCGTCGAACACGCCCTGCTTGATCGTCTCCCACTCCGGATAGCGCACATTCCCTCCCGGGTCTCGCCTCATCTGGTCATCAACCACCGCCGGCACGGGTCAGGGGATGATGCAGGACATCATCCCCTTCTGAGCGTGCAGCCGGTTCTCCGCCTCATCGAAGACCGTCACTCCCCACTTCCCATCCAGCACCCCATCGGTCACCTCGTGGCCCCGGTCACACGGCAGGCAATGCATGTAGCGGGCATCGGGCTTCGCCAGCGACATCCGCCTCTCGTCGGCGGTCCAATCGCTGTATTTGTCGAACAGCTTCGCCATATCGCCGTGCCTTGGCTCGGATGCCACCGGCGGCAGGAGATCCAGGCACACGTAGTTCTTGGCGTACAGCACGTCGGCGTCCTCGGCGGCCTCCTCCATCGAGTCGACAACTGAGTACGATCCGCCGCTCGCTTCCAGGTTCGCAGCGATCGCTGTCTCGACCTCAGGATCGATCCGCATCTCCGGCGGATGGGCGAACACGATGTCCGGCCCGAAGAGGCTGGCCGCGTACATGAAATCGTGGTGGGGAGCGATCGGCTTCTTCGTACTCGGGGAGTACGCCCAACTCACTCCCAGCTTCCTGCCCCTCAAGTCCCTCCCGTACAACTCCGAGAGCGTCATCACGTCCGCCAATCCCTGACACGGGTGATAGATGTGCTCCTCCATATTGATCACCGGCACCTGCGACCACTTGGCGAACTCCTCGATGATCCGCAGGCCCTTGTCGTACTCCCACCCGACGACGTCGCCCAGGATGCGGATCGCAATCGCATCACCCATCCGCGACAGCACCCTCGCCACATCCGAGATGCGTTCGGTCAGGTATGCGGTCTCCTCGCCTTCCAGGGCAGGAATCCGGGTCGACGACGGCTCCAGGAAGTGGGCGTGACCTCCCAGGTCGAAAATCCCTGCCTCGAAGCTGTTGCGGGTCCGCAGCGACGGGTTGAAGAACATCATGAACAGCGTCCGCGTGGGCAGCACGTCGGTGTGCGACCGACGCATCACCTTGTCCTCCTTGAGTCGCAGCGCAGCGTCCAGCATCGTCTCGATCTCAGCCTTCGAGAAGTCCCGCAGCGTGATGAAGTCCCGCCCCTTCAAACCCTTGGTGATCATCCGATCCTCCCTGATGTCTCCGGCTATCGGCTCGTCGTGTCGCTGCGGCCCTGATCCCAGGGTTCATCGTCGAACTCGATCAAGGCCACCCCCTTCTGCTTGACCTCGTATCGCCGCAACTGATAGGCGACATCGACGTCCTGGACACCGTCGAGGTCGTGGACCCTTCCCGTGATGAGTTCTGCAAGGTGCTGAGCGTCACGGCAGAACACATCGACCACCAGGTTGTGGGGCCCGGTCGTCATCGCGGCGTAGTTGACCTCCGGGAAATCGATGATGCTGGCGACCACCTCATCGAAGCACCCCGGCTCGATCGACAGAAGCAGCGTGGCCGCCGCTTCGAAGCCGACCGCATGGGGATTGATGAGCGCCACCACCGACACCACGTTCTGCTCGGTCAGTCGTGCCACCCGGGCGCTCACGGTGGAAACGGCCACCCCGAGGTCCTCGGCGATCTCGGAATAGGACCGCCGCCCGTCCTGCTCCAGATGGCGGAGGATTCCGATGTCCATCTCATCGAGGGCACGCTTCATGATCCGACTCCTCTACACCGATTCCGCAAATTCTCCAGATACCATTCAATTGGTTCCAATATTCTTTCGTTCAATTGCGCTTATGTCAACCAGATTGTAGATTGTTGGCACTGATGCGGAGGCAGACCACCCGATGACTGCCGGAATCCGATCGTTCGAGTATCTCGCTCCCCGGACGCTCGATGACGCCCTCGACATGAAGGCCCGGTACGGCACCAGAGCGACGCTGTGGGCAGGCGGCACCGACCTCCTCCTTCAGTGGCAGAGCGGTCGAGTGGACATCGAGTGCTGCATCGATCTATCCAACGTCGGCGAACTCTCCGGGATCGAAGCCCACGGGGCGACCACACGCATCGGCTCGCTCACCACGATCGCTGCGATCCATTCGAGCGACCACCTCGCCGCCAACCTGCCCGCCCTCGTCGAAATGGCAGGCCAATTCGCCACACCCCAGATCAGGAACCTGGCCACCGTCGGCGGGAACCTCTGCCACGCGGTCCCATCGGCAGACACGGCGATACCGCTCATGGCCTACGACGCGGCGGTCCACCTGCAGTCGGCCTACGACACCCGGACTCTCTCGCTCGAGTCGTTCTT
>JABMPV010000303.1 GCA_013202595.1 bacterium | reverse complement strand
TGGACTTCCCTGCGCCGTTGGGCCCGAGGAAGCCGAGGATCTGTCCGGGTTCGACGTCGAAGGAGACACCGTTGACCGCGCGCTGCCGGCCGTAGGAGAAGGCGAGGTCTGTGACGACGATTGCCGGCGGGGTCATGGGCGGTCTCCGGATAGCGGACACATGGGATCAGCTTGCACCGGCACCTATTGATCGGTCAGGGCCATCCGGCACATCCCACCCCGGGTAGCAGCAACCCCTTCCAAATCGGCTCACTCGATGTTATAGTTGTTCTATAACAATGCTGTTACAACTCGATCCCTCCACCGGACTTCCCGTCTACCGCCAGATCGCTTCGGCGGTGCGCAGGGCCATCAGCGACGGAGAGGTCTCGCCCGGCGAGCGCCTACCCGGCGCCCGCGATCTCGCCGGCGCTCTCGGCGTCAACATGCACACGGTGCTGCGTGCCTACGGGGATCTGCGCGACGAGGGGCTCATCGAGTTGCGTCGTGGTAGAGGGGCGGTCGTCAGGCCCGGGTCGGTGTCTCTCGCCGGGGTTCGCCATGTCGTGATCGAACTCGCCGAGACGGCCAGCCGCCACGGGATCGAATTCACCGAAATCGTTGCGATGTTGGAAGAGGAGATGACATGAAGGCTCGACGATCACTCGCCCTTGGGGTGGTGCCCGCCCTCCTGGTGGTGGCCACGATCCTGCCGATGGCCCTCTTCTGGGGAGATCTGCCGAATCCGATGGCCACTCACTGGGATCTCTCCGGCACCCCCAATGGATCGATGCCGCCCGCCCTGCTCCTCGTCGTCATGATGGCGATCTTCTGCGGCATCTGGGCGGCGGTGGCGCGGGCTGCGCTCCGTATGCCTGCCGAGGGACCCTCTTTCACGGCCGTGCTCTGGTTCGTGGGAGCCCTCCTGGTAGTCGTCCAATGGATGGGCGTCCTGGCCAATCGTGATGTGGCGGCGTGGCAGAATGCCGGCGAGGTGGGCCTGCTGCAGGTGGCCATCGCCATCGCGGCAGGGATGGCCGCCGGAGTTCTCGGCTGGCTGATGGCCGGGGGAAGTTCTCCGCGGCCCGCTCCCGCCCCCGGGCCTGCACTCGATGTCCAGCCGGGTCTCGAAGTGGTGTGGACGGGCCAGCGCACATCGTGGCCGCTCGTCGTGGCGGGGTTCGGGCTCATCGTCGCAGGCATCGTCATGTGGGGGGCCATCGCATTGGTCCTCGGGATCGTCGGCCTTCTCCTCATCGTGTTCTCCAAGGTGACGGTCACCACCGGTCCGGGTGGCGTCGTAGTAACGCTGGGCTGGCTCGGATTCGTCTCGTGGCGGGTTCCTTCAACCGAGATCACCGGAGCCTCGACCGAAGAGGTCAGGCCCCTGTCCTACGGTGGATGGGGCTACCGGGCGCGCCCGGGAGTGCGGGCGATCGTCGTCAGCGGAGGAGAGGGCATCCGGATCGATAGATCGGGCAAGCCTGCCCTGGTCATCACAGTCGACGGTGCCGACATCGGGGCGGGTGCCATCAACGCCGCAGCCGGTGCCCGGAGCGGCTGATCGGACCACTCAGATCGGGCTGTGCCCTCTGCCGGAGAGTTCGACTCCCGAGAAGGTCTCAGCCCGGGCGAAACCACCGATGAACCGCACGGACGCAACAGTCAGGCGGAACAGGGTGAAATCCGGCAGGGCGAGCCGGGCTCTGGCCTCGGGAAGACGGGCCACATAGATGGCGAACGCATCGGTGAATCCCGGATCGTCCCGGGCAATCGCCTCGACAGAGCAGGTCAGCGCCACCCTGGCCAATGTCTGGGGATCGCCCTCTCCGGGGTCGGCCTCACTCACCACGAGCGCACACCGGCGCGATGTCAGGAGATGGCCGGTGTGAGCCGCGAGACCGCTGAGGAAGACGAGGAGATGCCGTGCATCGCCCTCGACGGCGTAGGCCACCATGGATCCCGATGGCTCTCCGGCATCGCGCACCGTCGCCAGCGCCGCCCACCTGGCGCTGAGAACGAGATCTGATGCGGCCGTCGCTGCAGGCATCATGACCATTCCTCCATCAGAACTCCGGCGAGTGGGCAGACCGCAGGACCATTGCTCACCATCGAACTCCCTCCCATCAGGTGACGCACTTCGACGGTACTCGTCACCGCCGGGGCCGGTCCATCAGTCGAGGAAGATGTCGCGCTGCAGTTCGGATCGATCCCCCGATGAGTACGGCGACAGGTCGGTCACGCCCGCTTCGGCCAGCACTTCGTCGTCGATCAGGCATCGGCCCGAATACCCGGAGGCTTCCTGGACGAGCACGTGATGGGCGGCATCGGCCATGACTTCAGGGATACGCGCCCTGGCCATGGCCTGGTCGCCTCCGAGGAGGTTCTGGATGGCGGCCGTGGCGATGATCGTCCGCGGCCACAGGCAATTGGCGGCCACGCCGGACGAGGCGAACTCGGCCGCAAAGCCCAGGGTGAGAAGTGTCATCCCGTACTTGGACAGCGTATAGGCGGGGTGGTTGCCCAGCCAGTGCGCGGCAAGATTGATAGGTGGGCTCAGCGTGAGCACGTGGCCGTTGTCCGATGTCTTCAGGTGAGGGAGACACGCTTTGGTGACCAGAAAGGTCCCCCGGGTGTTGACGTCGACCATGAGGTCATAGCGCTTCATCGGCAGGTCGAGGGTCCCCGACAGATTGATGGCGCTGGCATTGTTGACACAGATGTCGATGCCGCCGAACTCGGCCACCGTCCGCTCGACCGCGCTGAACACATCGTCGTCGTCCCTGATGTCGCCGACGATCGGGAGTGCCCGACCTCCGGCCTCGTCGATGGCGGCAGCCGCGGTGTGGATGGTGCCGGGGAGAGCGGGGTGGGGTTCGTCTGTCTTTGCGACGAGAGCGATATTGGCCCCGTCCCGGGCGGCACGCAATGCGATGGCGAGGCCTATGCCTCGACTCGCCCCCGAGATGAACATGGTCCGTCCGGCCAGGGTCGTCACGAATCGCCTCCGCTAGCGGTGAGCCGAATCGTATGCGAACGGATCAGAGAGCGCTCAGCCCT
Organism: bacterium; assembly: GCA_013202595.1. GTDB lineage: Bacteria > Actinomycetota > Acidimicrobiia > Spongiisociales > UBA11373 > JABMPV01. The sequence goes on along the minus strand of JABMPV010000303.1, from coordinate 13,017 downwards.
CTTCTTCGTGGGGGTACTCGCCCTCTTCGTAGACCGCGTCATCGGTGCGGTACTGCTCGTCGTGCTTGACGATCATCGTGTCGGAGTGGAAGCGGTCGCCGTACCAGGCACCCTCGACGACCACACCGATGCCCTCCTGGAACAACTGCTGGGGAGCACCCGTGTGGCTGACGGCGATCGCGTTGACGCCATCGGTGACGATGAACTCGACGCCGCCGTCCACCTCCGTGACCGATCCGGCCTCGACCTGGCCTCCGAGGCGCAGTCGGCCGTTCGCATCGGGTTGCACATCTTGGATGACCTCGGTGGGTGTCCGGTAGTACACGAGGGCGTCACTGATGTTGAACATCAGAAAGCCGACGATCAGCAACACCAACCCGAGGGTGGGGAAAATGAACCAACGGTATCTCTTCACTGCATCTCCTCGAGACGATGGCGAGTGCGGCGCACCCTCCGGAACATGAAGGTGGCGTACGTCGCCATGGCCCCGTACGTCACGGTATAGGCAAGCGCCACCCAACCCCAGTCAGACATTCAGTCCACCTCCCCGAGAGTCGGAGCCGTGATCGCCGCACCGGCCACTTCGACCTCTTCCGAGGCGATCAACTCGGCCAGGCGTACTTCGTCCTTGGCATTGGCGATGTGCGCTCGCACCAGGGCGGCATAGACCATGGTGAAGGCGAACAGGGCCATGAACAAGGCACCGCGGAACGGTGCATCCATCTGCATGCCATCGGGTCGCAGAAGGGTCGGAGGCTGGTGCAGCGTCCGCCACCAGAGCACCGAGAAGTGCACCAGGGGGATCTGGACCACACCCAGGATCCCCAGCCAGGCCGAGCGCTTCGCCCGGTCCACCGGGTCGTCGATGCCGCGCCGCAGGGCCAGGTAGCCGAGGTACACGAAGAACATGACGGCTGTGAGGACCAGGCGGGCGTCCCACGTCCACCACACGCCCCAGGTGGGCTTCCCCCAGATCATGCCGAGAGCGAGTGTCAACCCGGTGAAGAACACGCCGACCTCTGCTGAGGCGCCGGCAAGCCGATCCCACTTCAGATCTTGTTTGATGAGGTACATGGCGCTGCCCAGAAGGGTGACACCGAACGAGAGGTACGCGAGCCAGGCAGATGGCACATGCACGAAGAGAACCCGGGCCAGATCGCCCTGCACCCGTTCGGGGGGCACCATCAGAGCCGTCACCATCGCCGTGAGCAATGTGCCGGCGGCGGCGATGGTCAGCCAATGCGGTCGTTTCACCTGGTTGCCTCCTGCAGCGGTCGTGCGCTGATCACTCCTGCGACTGCGAGCAGCAAGTCCATGATGACCAGCAGCAGGATCCAGCCGAGAATAGTGGCATCGATCCGCAACCCCTCAGTGATCTGGGTCGCAGCCAGCAGCATCGGCACTGCCAGAGGCACGACGATGAGCGGCACGAGAGTCGCCGATGAGATGCTCGATGCGATGGTCGACGCGAGCGTCCCGAGCAACCCGAGACCGATCGCCACCAGTGGCACGACAGCCAACAGCCACCACCACCCGGCGGGGTCTGTGCCGTACAGGGCGAGCGCTACGGGGGCGAGCACGGCCTCGAAAGTGAAGAGGAGAGCGATGCTGGCCATCGCTCTCCCGGCGAACCGGGCGGCCGGGTCGATGCCGAGCAGGCTGAGCAGGTCGCGCTGCGACGGGCCGTCCGTGGCGCTCTGACGCACCGTCACCAGGACGCCGAACAGGAGCACAATGCTCCAATACATACCGGGTCCGATCTTCTGCAGCAGCGGGGCATCGACGCCGACTGCAAGGGGGATGAGCATCAGGGCCGCCGCACCGAAGGGGACCGTGATGAACAGCACCTCGCCAGAGCGGACCTCGGTGCGCAGGTCCTTGCGGGTGATCGCCATCGCCTGGCGCCAGAAGCCGGTCACAATGTGGCCTCCGCATCCGAGGCACCGCCGGAGCGGAGTTCTACGAAGCGATCGACCAGAGGGGCGATCCTGGCGTGCTCGTGGGAGACGACGACCGCAGCCCCACCCCGCGCCCTGGCGCCGGCCGCCAGGTGGGCGACCAGTTCACCCGCCTGGGGGTCGAGGCCGGCATGGGCCTCGTCGAGGAGCAGCAGATCGGGTTTGGTGATCATCACCCTGGCGAACTCGGCCCTCCGCTGCATGCCGTGAGAGCAGGCAGAAGCCGTCCTGTGCCTGGCCGCCCCGAGGCCCACCTGTTCGAGCACCCGGCCGACCACCGACTGACCCTCGCCGATCACCCTGGCAACGAACGAGATGTTCTCCTCAAGCGTCAGATTGGGATAGAGGCCGGGCTGATGCCCGATGAGGCCGATCCTCCGGCGGACGTCGTACCGCTCATCGTCGACCAGCGAGGCCCCGAGGACCCTTCCGACACCGCTCGTGGGGCGCAGCAAGGTCGCGATCACCCGCAGCAGCGTGGTCTTCCCCGAGCCGTTGGAACCAATCAACCCGACCGCCTCTCCGGGCCCCACCAGGAGGTCGAGATTGCGCAGGATCGGTGTGTCGCCGATGCGAACTCCGATGCCTTGGAGGTGGACGACTGGGCCGGGCATCGGGCGAGTCTACGGTGCCCGGACGGACACCCGGAACGGAGCGCGAAAACCGCACCATGACCTGCGGTTTCATCATTGCCCCGATTCAGACCCGACAGAGTGTCAAATTCGCGAACACCCGGTTTCCGACGCCCCGTCGACAATAGGACCAAAGTCCCTAATCACGCTGGGGTCGCGCCCGCCAGTATGTCCGCAACGACCTACCGATAACGCGTGGGAGGGTCACATAGTGAATCCCAAGTACAGGCTGTCGCATCTACTCGCGGTAGCCATCATCATCGCCATGATCTTCACGGCCTGCGATAGCGGGACCTCTGAAGACTCCAGCACGACAGTGGCGCCAACGACAACCGTTGCGCCGACAACCACTGTCGCACCGACAACAACAACCGCAGCGCCGACGACGACAGTGGCTCCAGAGCCTCCCGTCATGGCCATCGAGATCCCCTTCTTCGACAAGTGGGAGAACAGCGGTCACAACGACATTGCAGGGGAGCCATTCGTCCATTGGGATGAAGACGATCCGCAGGTCGTCCCGGCCAGTTGCGCGAAGTGCCACAGCACTCCGGGCATGCAGGATTTCCTGGGCGCGGACGGCTCAGCGTTCGGCACCGTCGATGCTGACCATCCGATCGGCACCACAGTCCAGTGCACCGCCTGCCACAACGACGTAACTCTCGAACTCGACAGTGTCGTCATGCCCAGTGGCGTCGAGATCACCGGTCTCGGCAACGAAGCCATCTGCATGCAGTGCCATCAGGGCCGTTCATCGGGCCTGACGATCGAAGCAGCCGTCGAGGGCCTCGAGGACGATGTCGTCAGCGAAGACCTCGGGTTCATCAACATCCACTACTTCGCAGCAGCAGCCAGCAAGTACGGCACCGTTGCCAATGGTGGATACGAGTATCCGGGTCAGACGTACGACGCCTTCTTCACCCATGTCGAGGGCTACGCGGTCTGCCAGGACTGCCATGACACCCATTCGCTGGAGTTGAAGGTTGACGAGTGCGCCACCTGTCACACCGGCGTCGCCACTGTCGAAGACCTCAGAGACGTCCGGATGCCGGGCTCGCTCGTGGACTATGACGGTGATGGAGATCTCGATGAGGGCGTCTTCTATGAGATCCAAGGTGTTCAGGAGCTGACCTATCAGGCCATCATGGCCTACGCAGCCGACGTCGTCGGTGTGCCGATCGTGTACGACTCGCATGCGTACCCGTACTTCTTCACCGATCTCAACGGTGACGGGGAGGCCACTCCGGACGAAGCCAACTACGGCAACCAGTACGCAACGTGGACTCCTCGCCTTCTCAAGGCGGCCTACAACTACCAGGTCTCTCTGAAGGACCCGGGGAACTACGCCCATGGTGGCAAGTACCACATCCAGTTGCTGCTCGACTCAGCAGCGGACCTCAATTCGGTCCTCCCGACACCGGTGGCTCTCGAAGCGGCTAATCGCCTCGATCACGGTCATTTTGCCGGAAGCACCGAAGCGTTCCGCCACTGGGACGAAGACGGAGCCGTTTCGGCCTCGTGTGCCAAGTGTCACTCGGCTGAGGGTCTGCCTCTCGAACTGACACAGGGCGTATCGATCGAACAGCCGCTCTCCAACGGCCTGCTGTGCTCGACATGTCACAACGACTTGTCGACATGGAGCAGGTACGAGTCGATGGGCATCCTCTTCCCGAGCGGGGCAACTGCCGACCTCGGTGAGGATCAAGCCACGTCATCCAACCTGTGTCTCAACTGCCACCAGGGCCGGTCCTCCGGTTCGGCAGTGGACGGGTTGATCGGTGACACCGGCGACGACGAGTTGGGTGAGGGCCTGCGGTTCCTCAACATCCACTACTTCGCAGCAGGGGCCACCCTGTTCGGTACCGATGTCGGAGGCGCCTACGAGTACGCCGGTAAGACGTACGTGGGTCAGTTCGCTCACGTGGACACGTTCAACGCTTGCACGGAGTGCCACGACTCGCATGCTCTGGAAGTCAAGGTCGACGGTTGTGCAGCCTGCCACGGCGGCGTCGCATCCGCAGACGACCTGGCGACCATCCGGATGAGCGCGGACGACTACGACGGTGACGGCGACGTGACCGAGGGTCTGGCCGGTGAAATAATGACCATCGGCGATGCTCTGTATCTCGCAATGCAGGAGTACGCGGCGGCAACGGACGGAGTGGACGGAATCGTCTACGACTCGCATGCCTACCCGTACTTCTTCGCCGATCTCAACGGAGACGGAGAGGCCACTCCCGACGAAGCCAACTACGGCAACCAGTACGGGACGTGGACCCCTGAGCTGCTCAGGGCTGCGTACAACTACCAGTACTACCAGAAGGATCCGGGAGCATTTGCCCACAACGGCAAGTACGTCCTCCAGGTCCTGTACGACTCCTTCGAGGCAGTCGGCGGAGACACGGCGGGGATGACCAGGCCGTAACCGACACCGACCACGCTACCAAGCAGAACCGGGCCCTTCGGGGCCCGGTTCTCATTTCCGCGGGCAGTGCTTCCACGACGGACCCGACTCAATGTCGGCACGATGCGAAGCGGCGGCCTAGCATCGCCGAAACATGGTTGGGCCATATCGAGAGATCGGTTGGCCGGGGGGCGGCCATGACGAGGCAAATCGCGCACCTGAGGGGACATGGGATGGATGAGTTGGACCAAGCTGCCCCGGATCGAGCGGCCGAATCCGAGGCATTACCGCCCGATGACGAAGACGTCGAAGAGGGTGTCGATCGACGCAAGTTCCTCGCCAGGGGAACGCTCTCCATAGGGGTCGTCCTCGCAGCCGGATGGACCGTCCCCGCTGCTGCGTATGTGTTCGGCCCCGCGAGGAAATCCGACACCACCGAGGAGTGGGTCTCACTGGGTGCCGCCAACAAGGTTCCCGTCGGCGAGCCAACGCTGTTCAAGACCACGGTGGTGCGCGCCACCGGATGGGTGACCAGCGAGGAGGAGATCGCCGTGTATGTCCTCACGGAGGACGGCAGGACCTACACGGGCCTCTCCAACGTCTGCACTCATCTCGGATGCCGGGTCAGGTGGGTCGATGACTCGGACGGGTTCTTCTGCCCGTGTCACAACGCTGTGTTCAACAAGGACGGAAGTGTGGCCACCGGTCCCCCGCCCCGTGCCCTCGATGCCTTCGAGTTGAAGGTCGAAGACGGCCAACTCTTCGTGAAACTGGAGGTGTGAACGTGAGCATCGACGATCGCACCGACGAGGTACTCGACGAGACGCTCGACGCAGAGTGGATGGACCAGCGGACCGGATGGCGTGGCGTTTGGAACGGCATCTTCCTCCGCATGATCCCCAAGGTGAACTGGTCGTTCACCCTCGGCAGCGCAACGCTGTTCGTGGTGGTCAACCAGTTCATCACCGGGATCCTCCTGACGATCTACTACGTACCGAGCCCGCAGGACGCCTACGACACGGTCCTGTACATCACCAACGAACTCCCTGCCGGGTGGCTGATCAGAGGAATGCATCACTGGGGCGCCACGGCCATGGTCGCCCTGGCGATCCTCCACATGCTCAGGGTGATCTACTACGGGGCCTACAAGTTCCCCAGAGAGGTCACATGGATCTCCGGGGTGATGCTGCTGTTGATCACCTTCGGCTTCGGCTTCACCGGCTATCTGCTGCCGTGGGACCAGAAGGCATACTGGGCCACGACCGTCGGTACCAAGATCCTCGAGGTCACCCCTGTAGTCGGAGAGTCACTGCTCCGCATCGCCAGGGGCGGTGACCAACTGTCCGCCGTGACGCTGTCTCGGTTCTTTGGCATCCATGTGTGGGTGCTCCCGGCCGTGCTGTTGTCGATCCTGGGTATTCACCTCTACCTGGTGATTCGAATCGGGATCTCCGCCCCTGCAAAGAGGGAGGAGTGACATGAAGTCACAAGACAAGCGCGACTACCTCAAGCGATACAAGGAGCAGAAGAAGAACGGCATCCCGTTCTGGCCGAACGCACTCTTCAAGGACGCCATAGTCGCCCTGATCGTGCTGATAGCGCTCATTGTGCTCTCGTACTTCGTCGGGGCCGAGCTCGACGAGCGGGCCAATCCATCGGACGACGGCTTCAGCCCCAAACCGGAGTGGTACTTCCTGTTCTTGTTCCAACTCCTGAAGTACTTCCCCGGCAGCCTCGAGTTCGTCGGTGTCCTCGTCCTTCCGTCACTCGCCATCGCTGCGCTGTTCCTGCTCCCATGGCTCGACAGGTCGGAGAAGCGCCACATCACCAAGAGACCGTACGTCCTGGTCTTCTCGGTGTTCATGATCGTGGGCGTCGTCTGGCTGTCACTTCAGAGCGTCCTGGAGGAGCCGGCGCCAACACAACTGGCCACCGGTGATCCGGTTGCGTCCCTATATGTGGAGAACTGTGCCGGCTGTCACAGTGAGATGATCTCGGTCCCCGAAGGGACAGACCTGATAGCGATCATCAGTCAGGGCGGCCATGCGGGGATGCCCGCATGGAACGCAGATCTGTCGGCAGATGAAATCGATGCGCTGGCCGGATTCGTGCTCTCCCCGAGGGGCAACCAGGTGTTCGGCAGCTCCTGTGCAGACTGTCACGATGCGTCCGGTCTGGCCGCCTCTGATCCGTTCACGCTCAGAGACGCCCTGGATGATGGCGGCGACTTCGAGGCACATGCCGATCTCGAACTCGAACTCCCATCGGGCCAGGAGGCGACCGCTCTCGTCAATTTCCTCATCGCACCGGACGGGCATCGATTGTTCGCCCTCAACTGCTCGTCATGTCACGGCAGTGCCGTTCCATTCGACGGCACGGCAGAGGAACTGCGCGAGGTCATCCGAACCGGCGGTGGACATCAGGACATGCCGGCCATGGGCGGCATCCTCGATGAGACCCAGGTCTCGGCGCTGGCTTCCTACTCGGTGGACCCGGCAACCGCTCCATCGGAGGCAGCCGGACTCTTCGGCCAGTACTGCTCGATCTGCCACGGCGACCTCGTGCCACAGGCGGCGGATCTCGCGGCCGCAACCGAGGTGATCGTCACGGGCGGGGCTCACGAGGACATGCCTGTGTGGGGCGAGATCCTCACAGAAGAGCAACTCGACGCACTCGCTGCCTACGCATTCGAGTCGATCGAGGGATCGCCGGCTGAGGAAGGCCGCTCACTGTATGCGGCCAACTGCTCCTTCTGTCACGGTGATTTCGGCGAAGGCGGCGTCAACCCGGCCAACCCGGCAATCACGCTCTCGCCGATCAGCACTGCGGGGTACCTGGGCACCAGAGACGACACGACCCTGCGCGCAATCATCAACCAGGGCCAACCCGATTTCGGGATGTCTCCGTTCGGCCTCACCTACGGCGGGCCGCTCGGAGAGGACGAAGTCGGCTCCATCGTCGCCTTCCTCCGGTCATGGCAGGCGGACCCGCCCGTCGAGTTGCCACCCGAGGTGGAGCAGGCACCACGTCTGGGCGACGCCGACGAGGTGTTCACAGAGTTCTGCTCTCAGTGCCACGGTGTCGAAGGCGAAGGCGGCATAGGACCGTCGTTCCAGGCGAACGAGTTCCACGACAGCCGCACCGATGAGGAGTTGTTCACGAGCATCGATCTCGGTCATGCCGCTACGGCGATGATCGCATGGGGTCAGGTGCTCACCAACGATCAGATCGTGGATCTGGTTGCCTTCATCCGGGATCTGCGGGGCGAACCCGATGAGACCCCTCCGGTCGTCGGGGAGGTCTCGTTCTCTGGCGATGTGGCACCCGTACTGGAGGCCCTGTGCCTTGCCTGCCACAACGACGGCGGCGCAATCGGCGGATGGAGTGCATCGTCGTACGAGTCCGTGATCGGTTCTGGCGATAGTGGTCCCGCCATCGACATGGCCGATCTCGCGGGGAGCACGCTCATAGACCGTCTCCTCGGCACGTCGGGGGCACTGATGCCACCGCAGGGCATGCCCCAGAGCGACGTCGACAAACTGATCGCGTGGATCGAAGCGGGCGCACTGGACAACTGACCCAAGTGGAACCAGCGATGCCCCCGGCCTGCGCCGGGGGCATCGTCGCGACCGGTCCCCCCGGGACGGACGCTCCTGCTCTGTGCAGTGTCAGTCCTGGAACGGAACCGGCATCAACTCGTAGATACCGATGGCGTAGTTGCCTGCACCTTCGCTGAGGTACGGGTGGCCATCGGCGAGTCCGGTGGCAGCAGCCAGGTCGGCCGCTTCGACGATCGAGTAGCCGGTCGAGGCTGCGGCGGTACCGGTGCTGCCGTCATCGACGACGGAGGTTCCGGCACCGAACGGGGCTCCGATGTCGGTCAGAGCCGGACCGACCTTCTCCATCCAGACTCCCCACTTGGCCATGACTGCCTGACCCTCTTCAGGGGTCATCTGCGACATGTCTGTGGCCTCTCCCCTATATACCATCATGAACCTCGGCATCTCTGCATCCCCTCCGGGTCGGTCGTGACGGGGACGATGAGCATCCCCCCTCGTCACGACAACACCCTGCAGGCCGATCCGACTCCTCCCCTACGCCAGCGGGCGCAAGAACCTGTTTGGGGACGGGTGATCGGCCAGCGTGGCGGGAGATCCGTGGTCGACCACCCTCACGGTGATCGATCCGATCATCTCCGCGATCCGCGCCGCCTCGGTGGCGACCCCGGCCATCACAGATCGATCGAAGGCAACGAAGAAGGCAACCCCTATCTCGATGTGTTCGTCATCTGCGCCCAGATCCCACACACCGGCCACCGAACCGTCGACGAGTACCACCGACGTGGCATTGCCCGACCGGTCGTAGACGTATGGCATATGGTCGGGATCGATGAAGCGCGACCTATCCCGGTATCCAACCAGCAGCGGGTCCCACACCGGCAACAGCCGGACACCGAGAGGCGGGTCGTCACCGCGTTCCCCGGTCGACCACATCTCGACACCACCGACGCTGACCGGTTCCGCCACGGTCTCACACGCTGCCCGGGCCACCCTCTTGCCCATTCCACTCCACCAGGCGAGATCCTCGGCCGTTGCCGGGCCGTATCTGTCCAGATAGCGCTCTGCCAGGCGCTCACTCCCTTCCTTCGGGTCCATCGACCATACGTCCTGATCGGGGAACCGATCCTCCCAGCGGGTGTAGACGGCGCCTGACGACCGCCAGGACCTGGTCACAGGGATCGACGCGAGGCGATTCTCCGTCGTCATCGTGGCGATGACGTACCTGATCGCCCCTGCGTCCTCACCGGCGTCGAGGGTATTTCTGATCTCAGAGGCCGACATGGGACCGCCGCTGCCCAGAAGGTCGTCGATCCGGTCGGCCCAGACCCCGTACGTATCCACCACCAGACCGTGCTCGGCCATCCGACGGGTCACGGTGACGTTCTTGTCCCTGGTGGCCGCCTGGACGATGGCGATGAGGTCGATGGGGATCAGGAATCCACTACCCCGCAGGGTTCGCAGGCGCGCGACCCCGGTCGACTCCACGACTTCGACGAGATCTCGCGGCCGAAACCCATTGAGGCGGGCCAGAAGCGCCAGGTGCCCTGTGGGCTGGGTTGCGTACACCCCGAGGGCACCATCGAGCACAGCTCCAACCGAGCCGCTCAGCCGGTCGAGCAAGTGCGAGTGCCAAAGACGTCCGCTCATGCACCCACGCTATTCGGTCGGGCGGCCACCCGGGACGCCGGACGCCGGGTCCCCGGCGCGCCAGAGTGTCGCCACTCTCAGCGGATGATCTCGCCGAGCGCAGCGAACCTCAGCATGTGCGCCTGCCCGCTGTGCAGGGCGTACTCATCGATCATCTTGATCAGCGTGGCACCAAGCGGCCGCCCATGGCCTGCGCCTACCGCATCGATCGTCGGAAGAGCCGCCATGGCGGCATCTACCTTCCCGACCTCGTCGAAGTAGCGCCTGAGGTCCGTGTCGATGATCTCGACTGATCCGCCTGCGTAATCGTCGTCTCCGTAGTAGTCCACCCGGTCGCCGCCGCCCAGTCCCCACGAGAGATATCCGTGTTCCATTTGAGTCATGTGCCGAACCAGGCCCAGGACGGACAACTCGACCGGTGGTATCGACCATTGGACCAGGCCTGCCGGAGTCAAACCGCGAAGCTTTCGCTGGAACTCGTGCCGCTGGTAGGCCAGCCACTCCGTGAGTTGTTCACGCGTCCCGGTGTCCGCTGCGGGTTGCTCGCGCCTGGTGAAGTCGAGATTGGAGAGCAGATCAGAACCCATAATCGGCCGATCCTATCTCCCGGAACATCACCGGGAGAAGCGAGCAGAGCGAAACCAATCGAGCAGGAGTGCCTCACCCCACCTGACCGACGCCGGCCGGGGACGGTCCTTGCGCCGGTTGTCTGAGCGCCGCTCCTAATACCCCTGCGCCGGAGTGTGACACTGGGTGCACTGAATGGTCTCCCAGGACTTGCCGATCTCGACGGGGTGCCTGAACTCGAGGCCACCGAGGTCCTGTTCGAGTTCTGCGACGTTCTCCGAGGGCCCCTGAGCCACGATCACATGACAGGTCGAGCAATCGGTTGCCAGAGACTGCCCTGCCTCGTCCTGCATGTCGGTCGTGTGACACCGGAAGCAGCCTTCATTGGTGAAGTGGGTGAGATCGTTCGTTCGGGCGCGGTAGTCGGTCTGCATCTCAGGGAAGAAGTTCAGGTTGTAGATCCCCAGCAGCGTCTCGGCCGCTTGCTCTATCTCCGCAGCGAGGTCGTCGTATCGCTCTCCGTATTCGATCCGGTAGAACTCCCGAAGGCCCTCGGGAATCCGGGCATTGGCCTCCTCAGACGTGTCATAACTGGCGTTGAGGAGCTCGAGGCCGACCTTCCTGACAAAGGGGAGGTCGGTCGAGATGGTGCCCTTCGCCATCTCGAGGTTCATGGACACTGCCGGGGGCGTGAAGGAGTGACTCGGCCGGTTGTGGCAGTCCATGCAATCGAATTCCCTGATGTCGAACTCTTCGCTCTCAGGGTCGGGGATCGCGGTTCCGTCGGTCCGGCTATAGATCGACTCGGAGCCATCGGCATGAGTCACCCGCACCCACGGGATCTCCTGCCGCTTGTGATCGGTGGCGATGTAATCGACGGTCGATGACGAGAGCATGTGCCAGTGGATGCCTTCGAGGTCACCTGTCCGCGGGTTGCCGCCGCCCACCTTGATCGCCATGGTGATGGTCCACGGCGAGTTGGCCTCGTCAGTGCGGTAGTAGTTGACGGTCCTCAATTTGTCGCCGAAGAACTGCTGTGGCCAGTGGCACTCCTCGCACGTCTGCTGCGCCGGTCTCAGGTTCTCGATCGGGGTCGCAATCGGGCGATCGTATGAGTTGGTGAGCGTCTTCCAGACCTGCCGCAAGCCATCGATCTTGGACTTCACCCAGAACGACCCGCCCGAGCCGATGTGGCATTCGGCGCAGGGAACCCTGGCGTGTGGCGAGTTGGCGAAGGTGACGTTCTGTGGCCCCATCACCGTGTGGCATGACTCGCCACAGAAGGCCACCGACTCGCTGGTCTCGTAGAACTTGAATCCGGCATACGCAACAACGACCAGCAGCACTGCGCTCAAACCAAGGAACAGCCACAGGCTCCGCATGTACCTCGGGTTCGACGGTTCGATGCGCAGGTTGAACCGGACCCGTTCTCCGCGTTTGCGTGCCCTGACCACCTGGATCCGCACGGCAATCAGGAAGAGGAAGACGCCGAGGCCGACGATCATCGGCAGGAGCATGAAGGTGACGATCGACCGATACGGGTTCTCCGAACCCGAGATGGCATCGAGACCCAGGAGGATGACGAACGAAGCTACGCCGGCCAGGATCAGCGCACCACCGACGGCGGCCAGAGGGTGCCTATAGAGCGACCTGCGGGTCGAGATGTCCTGTGTCGGCGGCTTCTGGTCTGACTGCTCGGGCAGTCCGGCGGACTCGGAGCCGTCCTCCGGTGGGCGTTCAGTCACTGGTCGTCTCCTTCGATCTGTCCGGGCACGCTATCCGCTCGTCCAGTCCTGTCAATGGGGTCCTTCGACCCTGCCCGGTGCCGAACGTCTCGGTCGGCGCCACGGGTCATCATCCGCCCTGGAGTCCGGCGATCCACTCTCTGAGGGCCGCCAGATCTGCATCGGACAACTGACCCGGGTGGCCTCCGGCCTCCATCATCTGGACGATCACGCCGGCGTCGGGATCTCCGGGCACGATCCCGGGTCCCCTGGTACCGCCGGCCTTGGCCGTGTCGTAGGTCGACAGATCCAGACCCGATGTCGCGAGATTGGCGCCATGGCAGTTCACACAGGACTCGGCGAACGCTGCCTCGAACACGTCCCATCCCTCTGGAGCAGATGCCACGGCAGCAATGGTCGTGGCCGTCGTGCCGCCGCCTCCGCCGACACTGGCTGCAGCGGCCTCTTCCACTGTCCGGGGCAGTCCTGCCTCGATCCACAAGCGGAGAGCCTCGAGGTCGTCACCCG